>NZ_JBEYLC010000018.1:0-99687 GCF_040635885.1 Nocardiopsis sp. NPDC006832
CTGCGCCGATGGCTCCGCGAACGCGGAATCGTCCATCGCCTGGCCCGCAAGGGTGTGGAGTCCTCCAAGAGGTTGGGGCGCCACCGCTGGCAGGTCGAGCGCACCATGGCCTGGCTGGCCGGATGCCGCCGACTCCATCGTCGCTACGAGCGCAAGGCTGAGCACTTCCTCGCGTTCGCCGGCATCGCCTGCACATTGATTTGCTTCCGCAGACTCACCAAATGAGATGAGCTCTTAGGGATGGCCACCACCCGGTAGCGGCCCGCACCGCAGGCGTGTTCGACCAGGTAGTGGTCGCCTTCCCAAGCCGGTATCCGCCCCAGATACGCTCCGGCCTGGACCACCTCGGCCAGGGCCGCTTGGTCGTTCGTGGTGTGGGGGAAGTAGGTCACGTCCACACTGGTGTGCGGGCTGATCGGCAACTGCGGGTGTTCTTCCAGAAAGGTCGCCAGAGCGCGCATGTCGGTGATGATGAGCTCGCGCAGCTCGGGGCCGGCGGCTTCGGTGAAGAACTCCCGCTCGGGCAGGAACGGGCCCGGCACGGTACGACGCTTGTCTTCTTCGGGTTGGGTGTGGCTCATGCCAGAGCCTCCATCACACCCGGCACGAAACATTGCGCTCCCAGCGCACGTTCAGTTTGCGGTAGGAGCCCGGCCAGGCGATGGAGCGCTCGACCTTGTGCCGGTGCCTGCCCAGCCGCTGGGAGGACTCGACGCCGGGGCGGGCGATGCGCACGCCGATCGGGCGTTCGCGCAGCCAGCGGCGCCGGTCGCGGGAGTGGTAGGCCTTGTCGCCGTGGAGCTTGGCGGCGTCGCCTGCGGGGTCCTCTGCGTGGGCGCACCGCTGGTATGCCCCGTACCAAGGGTTTGAGTGCTTCGGCGTCGTCGACGTTGGCCGCGGAGGTCGCGCAGGTCGGAGGCAATCCTTGGTTGTCGCAGAGCAGATGGAGCTTGGAGCCCGGTTTGCCGCGGTCAGTAGGTTTTGCCTCTCTTGGCGCGGATCGACCGGGAGTCGACGGTGGCGCGGGACCAGTCCAGCAGGGCCCTTCTACCCGGCTCGTCCACAACCGCGCGGTGGATCGTGGGACACAGGCCCATCTCGGTCCAGGCCTGGAACCAGCGGTGCTCGGTGGCACGGGTGATACCGAACAGCCCGTCGGCCCTCTCCCAAGAACAACCCGATGTCTGAAGGAACAGCACGGTGGTCAACACGGCTCTTTGGTCGGCGCGAGGGCGGCCGGTCTTCGGGGCCGGCGGCAGCAGGGGTTGGACGATCTCCCAGAGCCCGTCGGGCAACACATCGCTCACCGCACGTGATCATGCCAGGCTCAGCACCACCTCGCAGGGCTTTTGAGATGAGCTCTAACGCTGGGAGACATGAATGTCATTCAGCGTAGCGAAATGTCCCTTTTATAACGATTGTACACCTAGGACTCGGAGGCGGGTCCGGTGGATCAGCATGGGGTATGCAGGTAGACCGAACCCAATAACCGGCAACAGCCACAGACACTTATCCCGGACACCCGATAAAAAGAAAGCCGACCGACAGAAATAAGACACCCCGACCGGGCCGCGTACCAGGAAGACCGGTCAGAACAACCTATTTTTCCGGCACAGGACAACCGCCTCACCAGAGATAATAAGGCTCACATGCCTTCGCGCCCCCGAAGGCAAATGTTTTTTACACTGCTGCGATTCATGTAGGAAACGAGCCAAAAAATGGGCACCCAATCCAACGAGTTCGAAAAATTAGAACTTTTCTACGCACCCCTCGAGGAAACAGCGCAGGCAAACCTTCCCTCGATGGCTGGGACACAGGAAAACAAGGACTCTGCGAAAAGTTCGGCCGGTAAGACCGACGGTCGATGTCTCACGAAAATAGTGATAGCTGCGGACCATACTCTGACGCGGTTGGGACTCCGGGCTTTATTCGAACAGGTCAGTGGTTTCACTGTCACTGAAGTGGAGGCCGACCCCGAGCAGATATTGCATATCGTCCGAGAACGCCCGCTCAACATCCTCGTCACAGAGATGCGATTCACCGGAGAAGATGTCTCGCCGGACATTAGAAGCGCTTCGCGCACCGTACCCGTCATGGCATTCTCCGCCTATTGGATCCAGGAGAGCTTCCATCTCGCCCTGGAGTGCGGAGTTCGTGGGTTCATGACGAAGGATGCCGATGTTGAAGAAATCGTCAAATCCGCGCGCACCGTCGCCAACGGGGGTACCTATATCGACCCCCGACTCAGCACCCAACTGGTCGAAAGGCGCCTGACCTGCGAACTCACCGAACGTGAGACCGATGTGCTCCGGTTCATCGCGACCGGGCACACCACCTCGGAGGTCTCGCAGAGACTGCACATCAGCAACAGGACCACCGAGTCCGTCCGCTCGGCGCTCAAGCAGAAGCTCGGGCTCACCACCAGGGCCCAGATGCACACCTATGCCTGCGAGAACGGCTACCTGGCCACGACCTGCTCCTGTTCCGACGGGACGAACGAGAAGACACCGCTACTGCGGCCCGCAACCCGGGCGCTGCCGCCCAGGCCCGAGGGCACGCACTGACCGGCACACCACCCTGCCCCGCCTCCGGGCGGTCCGTTCAAAGGGGCGCCCTCGTGATGCCTTCAGTGGTCCGGTGACAGGACCCTCTGGCCCCGGGCCCGGCTCCGGGGGCGCCCCCGGAGCCGGGAGGCGCCGTCCTGAACGGGCACGCCCGCCCCGGCCGCACCGCCGTGCTCGGAAACCACACGTACGGCTCCGCGGCTGACCGGAGAGGTATCCGGGATCCCGGACGAACGGCCCGCCGGTGTCTGCACCGCTGACCCCCTGGTGTTCTGCGTTGTTCCGACACTTCTGCACCGGACCTGTCTATTGTTCCACCAACTAGTTTGTGTTATAAAGTTGTTTGTCTTCTGAACTCGACCGAACGAAGAGGCGAGACCATGTCCGGTCCCGAGATGCCCGGTCCCGACGAGGAAGAAGGTGAGTTCCTCCCACCCGCTGAAACCTTGGCCCTGGTCGAGCAGCAGCGGGCCGCGGCGAACGACGAGCTCTCACTCGACTGGCGGCTCATCTACGGGGTGTGGGGCTCTGCGTTCCTGTTCGGCTTCGGGGGGCTCTACCTCCAGCGCACGGCACTGGACTCGGTCCCGGCGGTCGTGGCGGGACTCGTCCTCTTCGCGCTCATCCTCATGGCTCTGACCGTCACGGCCACGCACACCTCGCGTGTGACCCGAGGGTTGCGCGGCGTCTCCGCCACGGCCAACTCGATGCTCGGCTGGACCTATCTGCTCGGCTTCGGCGGGGCGCTGACGATCACGTTGGCACTCTTTCGCGCCGGCGCCCCCGAATCCGTCACGGCCCTCTCCCTGCCCGCCCTCTCCCTACTCGTCGTAGGGCTGGTCTACATGACCTCGGCCGCGCTCGAACGCGCGCGGCTCCAGTTCCTGCTCGGAGCATGGATCGTCTTCACGGACACCACGGCGATGCTGACGGGCATGCCCACGGCCTACCTGGTGCTGTCGCTGGCCGGCGGCGGCGGTTTCCTCGTGGGCGCCGGCCTTCACATCCTCTTCCGGCGTCGTGGCCACAAGCCCCAGTAGCCGACCTGCCCGCAAGATCGGGGTCCACTCATGAACTCGTTGCCCGAACTCGATCCCGTGATCCACGCGCAGGCACGCCTACGAGTGATGGTCTCGCTCCAAGAGCTCCCGTACGGGGACCAGATGAAATTCTCACGCTTGCAGCAGCTCCTCGGGATGACCGCGGGGAACTTGTCGGTCCACATCCGCAAGCTGGAGGACGCGAACTACGTCGATGTCCTCAAGACCCACCACAAACGTGCACCGGTCACCTACCTCTCTCTGACGAAGGCAGGCAGACGAGCTCTGGAGGCATACGTGGACACGCTCCGCGACCTGCTCGACGGCACCGGACCTGGGCCGAAGACACCACGGAAGTGAGGAAACCAGAATGACGGAACACCTCGCACGACTGATCGATGTTTCGCGGTACTACGGTTCGACGGTCGCCCTGGATCACGTCGACCTGGACGTCGCCGCCGGAACCACGTTGGGGCTCCTCGGGCCCAACGGTGCCGGCAAGAGCACCCTGCTCCACCTGCTGGTGGGGTTGCGCCGCCCCTCCACGGGCCGGGTGGAGCTGTTCGGCGGTTCGCCCACCGACGCCTCCCGGCGCCGTCACCTGGGCATGACCCCGCAGCAGACCGGGTTGCCAGACACCCTGCGCGTCCGCGAGTTCACCGATTTCGTCGCTCGGCACTACCACTCCCCCGTCCCCTCCGGGGAGATATTGGAGCAGTTCGGCCTGAGTGACCTGGAGCGACGGCAGGCCGGAAGCTTGTCCGGCGGGCAGCAGCGTCGGCTCGCGGTGGCGCTGGCCTTCATCGGACGGCCCCGGCTGGTGCTCCTGGACGAGCCCACCACGGGCCTGGACGTGGAGGCGCGCAAAGCGCTCTGGGAAGGCGTGCGCGAGCACGCGGCCAAGGGCGGGACCATCGTGCTCACCAGCCACTACCTGGAGGAGATCGAAGCGCTCGCCGAACGGATCGTGGTGCTGGGTGCGGGCGGGATCGTCGCCGACGGCGACCTGGACTCCATCAAGGCGTCCGTGACGATGCAGGAGGTCCGTTTCACAGCGCCCGGACTCCCCGAGCTGCCCGGAATCGAGCACCACGAGCAGACGGGTGACCTCCACACCATCCGCACGGGCGACTCCGACCAATTCGTCCGCGAACTGATCCACAGCGGGGTCGAGTTCACGCACTTGGAGGTGCGCCGCCCTACCTTGGAGGACGCGTTCCTGAAGATCGACGGATCCACGAGCGCTGCGGCCTAGGGGCCGGCCCCCACCGACCGGTAGGAGAACCAGATGTCCCTCGCTCTCAACCACGCACGAATCCTGTTCCTGGAGACTGTGCGCGTACCCATCGCCCTGGTCTTCAACGTCGCTTTCCCCGCCGTCCTCCTGCTCTTCTTCGTACTGCCCAACGAGGCCATCTCCGGTGACCCCGGCGCGGCCACGGCAGCCACGATCCAACTAACCGTCTTCGCCGTGATGAACGCCTGCCTCCTGAACTTCGGGGTCGGTGTCGCTGAGGAGCGGAGCCGCTCCTGGGAGCCGTTCCTGCGTTCCCTCCCGGTGGGGGCGATGTCCCGGATGTCCGGGAGGATCATGAACGGAATGGCCTTCGTCGTCATGGCCGTGATTCCGGTGCTGATCATCGCGCCCCTCCTCACGGAGGCCACCGCGAGCCCGAGCCGGCTCATCCTCGGTTTCCTGGTCGTGCTCCTGTGCTCCTTGCCGTTCCTCTTCGGCGGCCTCGCGATCGGTTACTCCATGCCGATGAAGGCCGCTCTGCCGGTGGCCCAAGGGATCATGTTCCCGATGGCGTTCGTGGGCGGGCTCTTCCTCCCTCCGGAGATGCTCCCCGGCTGGGTCGACTCGGCGTCGATCGCACTCCCCACGCGAGCTGTCCGCGACATGGTGCTCTGGGCGGTGACCGGCCAGGATGTCTCGTTCTGGGCGGCCCCCTCGTTCATCGGGTGGACGGTGCTGACGGCTGCGCTCGCGGTGTGGGCCTACCGGCGGGACGAGGGGAAGCGTTACACGTGACCCGCGGACCTACGGAACTTCGGTCCCCGGACGCGGCCCGGGGACCGAAGGGGTCCGCTGCCCGGAGCGCACGATCAGGGTGAAGCCGACCACCGCCGGCGCCAGGAGGAAGACGACGATGTTGAGGACGACGTGCGGCAACGGCAACGAATCGAAGAACTGCCCCACCATCGTCAGCACCAGGGTCAGGTACGAGGTGGACATCAGGCGCTGGTGCCACGGCAGCCAGTTCCCGACCTTCCCGCGCAGCAGGACGGGCAGCGAGAGCCCGGCGGCCAAAAGGAGGGTCGCGGCGATCGACACCGCGTGGAAAACCCCGAAGAAGGCGTCCTCCGCCGATGCGATACCGAACGAGCTGACCAGCATGGTCACCATGCCCGCGGCGTACGTGCGGCCGGCGTATCTGTGCAGGCGGGTGCCTTTGGGCAGCAACAGGACCGCTCCGCCAACGAAGACCGCCAGTAGTCCCGACACGACGTGAACCGCAATCACCGGTGTCATGGTGTCCGCTCCCTCGTTGCCGCTGGGGTCGGTCTCTCGTGCACGCATGAGGGCCGCCACGCGGTACCGGGCTCGCACCGCGCTTACTTCGGAGCGTAGTGGCCCGCGTGGATCAACGGTGTGGTTCCATCACAGGGAGGTGGTTCCGGGACGCTTGCACCGTCCCGGAACCACCGTTTCACTCAGTGACCTCAGGTCGAAGTCAATGAGCAGCACGAGGTCGCCGCGCAGCACGAGCACGAGTCACACGAGCTGGCACCCGACGAAGCACCCGTCTCCGGCAACGCCACAGCATCACGCACCGTGGCAACCTCAACGGCATCGAACGACAGGTCCTCCAGGTCCAAGTCGCCGAAACCAATCTCCATCTTCTGCATCCCAATCACCTCCCTCCACAAACGATCCCGACACCCCGACCCATCAGGTCGAAGTCAACGAGCAGCACGAGGTCACCGCGCAGCACGAGCACGAGTCACACGAGCTGGCACCCGACGAAGCACCCGTCTCCGGCAACGCCACAGCATCACGCACCGTGGCAACCTCAACGGCATCGAACGACAGGTCCTCCAGGTCCAAGTCGCCGAAACCAATCTCCATCTTCTGCATCCCAATCACCTCCTTTCCCTTCGGTTTTTCGGAGCCGGTACGGGTCAAGGGACCCGGCCTGCGCTCCGGTAGAAGTCTTTGAGTACGGCACGGTCCACACCGGAGAGCCGACCCGTTCCGCTCCACCCCTCATGGGCGTGCGCGGCGAGCCGTCCGGGCGCGGAAGCGTTCAGACCGAGGTCCGTCAGGCCGCGCGGCATCTCCCATGTGCCCAGACGTCCGGGCAGTGACTCTTCCAATCCGGGGCCCGCGCCGAGTAGAGGGGACAGAACCGATTCGAGCCGGCGCATACGCGCCGACGAACCGAAACGCGCACCGAGTCCGCTCTCTGAGCGGATCTCACGCAGGTACGCGGGAAACAGTGCCGACATGGCCCTTCCCTTGGGCACTCCCGCCTCGGTGCACACCGCGTCTTGGAGGTACCAGAGCACATGCGCCCAGCGCCCCCGCCCCAGCCCAGCCAGGTGACTGGCCGAGACGGTGACCGTCCAGGCCAACTCGGCGCGGGCGGCGCCGTCCTCCGGGGAGCGGTACAGCCGGTCGACGGCCGACATGCACCGCGCGATGAGCGTCTCCGCGAGCCCGTCCGTGACATCGAGGGCGTCGTCCCCGGCCAGGTAGGGGCACAGAATCCGGGCGAGTGTCTCGACACCGCCCTCGACGAGAGCCGCCCCGGTCAGGGTGGAGGTCAGGTCGGGGTCGATCAGAGCGCAGCTGGGCAGCAGATGCCCGGAGACGAGGAGGCGCCTGCGTTTCGCGTGCGAGAGGGCGGCAACGCCGTTGGCCTCGGAGCCGGTCGCGGCGGTCGTGGGTATCAGGAGCGTGGGCAGAGCGGGCCGTGGATTCACCGACGGCGCCTCGTCCAGGTCGAGCAGTGGCCCTGCCGACCACTGCTCGGGGGAGAGCAACCAGGGGTTGGTCACCATCAGGGCGGCCAGTTTGGCGGTATCCATCGCGCTGCCGCCGCCGATGCCCACGACGGTGTCGCTGCCGGCCCCGGCGACCGCCCGCACCGCACGTTCGACACTGTCGAACGTGGGCGGGCCGGTGACGTCGACGACCGCCAGGGGAGGCTCCGTGTGCACCGACATCGACGACAGGAGTCCGGTACCGCGCTCGGTGGCGCCGAAACGGGCGTCGACGACGATCGCGGGGGTTCCGCCGAGCGCAGCCGTTTCCGGTCCTATCTCGTCACTGACGCCCGTACCGAAACGTAATCTCGTCGGCACTCGCCAGGTGAAGGGGCGGGCCGAGCCCGCGCTCCGAAGGCTTTCGGTGTGCTGTGGTGCGGTCGTCATCACAGTTCCAGTTCGTCGAAGACTTGGCCGACGGACCCGAGGACCAGCTCGATGTCCTGGTCCTCGATCACGAGCGGTGGGAACAGGCTGAACCCCAACGGCGAAGGGTGCACGAGCACGCCGAGGGACCGGAAGCGTTCGACCAGGGCGTTGGTCTCGGCCATCGTGATGGGTCCAGACCTTCCCTCCAAGTGGACACCGATCATGAGGCCACGACCGGTGACCCTGCGGACCTGCCCCCTGGCTCTGGGGGCGAGCGCGGTCAGCCGTGCGGCCAGGTCCTCGCCCGTGCGCAGGGACCGCTCCACCAGGCCGTCGGCCTCGATCACGTCGAGGGTGGCCAAGGCCGCGGCGCAGGCCAACGGGTTGCCGGCCTGGGTCTCACCGTTCAGGAACGAGGTTCCGCTGTCGTGGAAGGCGGCCCACACCCGTTCGTGGACGAGGACGGCCGACATGGGGAGGTAACCGCTGTTGATGCCCTTGGACATCACGAGCAGGTCCGGGGAGAGGCCGAACCACTCCGAGGCGAACATTCGGCCCGTACGGCCGAACCCTGTGGCCACTTCGTCGGCGATGAGGCAGATGTCGTGGGTACGGCACAGCTCCGTCAGCCCTCGGAAGAAGTCGGCGTGGGGGACGACGACACCGGCCGAGCCGAGGATCGGCTCCACAATGACGGCGGCCAGGCTGTCACTCTCGGCTGTGAGCCTTTCCAACGAGGCGGCCGCACCGGCGGCGTCCACCGGGGTGGGCACGTGCAGGACGGAGGACCGGTCGACCCCGTACTCCTCTTGTTCGAGGTCTTCACCGGTGACGGACGCGGGGCCGTAGAGGGTGCCGTGGTAGGAGTCGGCCAGGGCCGCGACGGTCCGGCGGGCCGACCGTCCGATCAACCTCTGGTACCGGCGGGCCAGTTTGAGTGCGGCGTCCACCCCGCTCGCACCCGAGGTCCCGTAGTAGACACGGGTCAGGTCGGGGGCCGGGGCGATCTCCACCAACCGACGCGCGAATAGGAGCGCCGGGTCGTTCCCGTAGCGAAAGAGCGTGCCGTAAGCGAGGCGGTCGAGTTGTTCCCTGAGGGCATCGGCTATGCGCGGCTCGTCGTACCCGCAGTGCATGTTCCACAGTCCGGCGTTGCCGCTGACGTACTCCTGTCCACTGTCGTCCGTGACCCACGAGCCGTGGCCGCCCGTGATCGTCACCGGGGCCCTGAGGTATCCGTGCATCTGCGTCATCGGGTGCCACAAGGGGTAATCAGCCGGGTCGGTTCCCACCGTGTGTGTCATGTCGCTCTCCTCATCGCATCGGGCATGTCCGGACCGACGAGTCCGTGCAGGGCCTGCCCGCTCCGCCGCAAGGCCTCATCGGCGTCGGCCCGGCCGAGTCCGTGCTGTCGGACGAGGTGTTCGCGGGCCGCTTCCCCCAGGTCCCACCTCACCTCGGTGAGCAGGGCGAGGGACGGAGAGACCCGGTGGCAGCGCCCGGTGTCGCCCGCGTACAGGTAAAAAGTGGCCCGGTGGCGGAGCAGCACCGCCCCGTTACTCCACCGGTGGGCGGAGTCCGCCGTGTGCGTGATCGGCCCGCCGCAGCCGCTGATCCGCAGTCCGCCCATGCCGCCGCGGGCGAGTTCGGGGAACTCGCCGCTGAGCGCGGTCACGGCCGCCGCGGCGCCTAGCACCCGGTCCAGCCAAGGGGGAACGGGGTCCCTCCGTGCGGGCCACCCCGCCGGACGACAACGGCATCCGTCGTCCCGGCCCTGGTCCTCCTGCGGGGCGATGGCGCGAACGGCGGCGCGCAGTCGGGCGGGATCGTCACCGACGGTGCCGACCACGGGACCACCGGAGCCCGTACGCACCAGGCCGTCCGGGTCGACGAAGAGCCTCAGCCCCGCGGCACCCGCGCACGGGCCGGCACCGACCCGGCACAAACCCGAGATCTGCACCTCGGGCTGGAAGAGCCGGACGCCGAGCGCGCCTTCCCGCCACGCGAGTTCCGCGTCCGTGAGCAGGTCATCCGCGTCGGCGGGGGACCCGATGTGCAGGAGGTGCCCCGCACGCAAGGGCCGCTCGGCCTTCGCGTACGCGACCACGGCGGACGGTGCGGCGACCACTGGCACGTGGGCGGCGGTCGTCTCGGTGCTGCCTCCGGGCACCACCACGGAACCGCCCGAGGCGACCGCCGACCCGATCCACGCCCGGTGTTCCGACGGGGGCCGGCGGTGTTCCCACCACAGGTGGTGCGGCGCGGCGGTGACGGGGGCCCGGTGGTACCTGCCGGTGTGGGACCGGCGTACCCCTGCCGCGTCCTCACGGCGACGGCGGCGTAACCGGACCACCGCCGAACTCCACGGGGACACCCCGGCCAACGCCCCCGCGCCCGCCAAGCGCCGGAGCCCCACGAGGTCGGTGGCTACGTCGGCGTCGGGCACGGCCCTCAGGAGTTCGGCCACGCCGGGGGCCGCACGGGGTTCTTCGCCCTCGGGCACGAGGATCACGATCCTGGGGAGGAGCCCGTACGCCGCGCAGGAGGAGAGCGCCCCGCGCACCTTTTGCACGGCCCCGGCGCCGGGGGAGAAGGTCAGCGTGATGTTCCGGAACCCGACCCCGGCCAGGTCGCGGGCCGACGGGCCGTCGAAAGCGGTGGCCGACAGCCGGGGCTCGACGGTGACACCGCGCCGGGCGAACCGGCGCAGACCCGAGGTGAGGGCCCGGGCCAGGTCACCTCCGCCCAGGTCGGCCCCCTGCCCACCGATGAGCGGCACGGACATGGGGGCGGTCGCGCGTCCGGCGATGTGGTCCAGGTCCGCTACGACCTCCTCAATCGGGCGAAGGCCCGACGCTTCGGCGCGCACCCGCACCCCGACCGTCTCTGCCAGCCGGACCGGGACGACCCCGTGTCGGTAGGGGGAGGCAGGGGCCGTCCCGTGCGCGAAGAGTTCATCGGCCCCCTCTCCGCTCCCACGTACGACGTGACCGGCCGACGCATCGACCGTCCCCGTGGTCACGGAAACGCCCGAACCGGCCAACCGCGCCGCCGTCTGGGCGGCGGCCTCGTGCGTCCGAGCGTCGGCGAACAGGGCAACGGCTCGGGGCCGTTGCCGGAGCATCGCCGCCGCCCACTCGTCGATCGTGCCGACCGGACGGGTCAGGAGCAGACGGACCGGGGCTCCCGAGACGGCGGCCCGCGCGCACGCCTCAGCCGTGTCCAGGTCGGCGGCGAAGGACACGCCGGCCGAATCGTCGCGACGCAGCCTCGCCACGAGGAGTCTTCCCACCCTGCTCATGTCGCACCCCCTTCCGGGACGCCGCGGGGGCGTTCCCAGAACGAGGAGCTCACGATCGGTTCTTCGCCCCTGGTCGCCACGAGCGCGGCGGCCAGGTTGAGCACCATGGTTCCGGCGAAGGGCAGCACCATGGCCGCGGGGAGGAACAGGCCGAGCGAAAAGAAGACGACCGGAGAGATCCGAGTGGTGAGGAACCGCTGTCGGCGGTCGGTGACCCCGGCCGCCCTCATCACCGCCACGCCTGTGGCCGTGGCCGCGACGGCCAGGCACAGCGCCCACGCCCATCCGCCCGGACCGAGCGTGACGGGCGATGCGGCCAGACTCGGCAAACCGTAGAAGGAGGCGCCCCCGGCGGCTTCGCCGGTACGACTCCACACCGCGATACTCACCACGAGCAGCGCCTGTACGACCCCTGCGGCCGTGGCCGCCCTGCTCCGCAGCCCGAGCAGGTCGAGTTCGGCCCGGACCCCCGATGCGACCTCCGCGCGCACGTCCCGGTCGCGGGGGTCCCTCCCCCCGGTGATGACCGGGGCGACGTACTGCCGGGTGATCCGTGCCCTGGCCGAACGCACGAG
The DNA here is from genome assembly GCF_040635885.1 of Nocardiopsis sp. NPDC006832. Classification (NCBI taxonomy): domain Bacteria; kingdom Bacillati; phylum Actinomycetota; class Actinomycetes; order Streptosporangiales; family Nocardiopsidaceae; genus Nocardiopsis; species Nocardiopsis sp. NPDC006832. The sequence continues at coordinate 11,900 of NZ_JBEYLC010000018.1, forward strand.
GAACGGCCAGGTGAGCACTCGCCACAGGGCCCCCGTGACCAGTACCGACCAGCCCCAGGCAAGACCTCCCGGCAGAGGCTCGAACAACCGGGCCACGGGCCAGAGCACCGCTTGGGTCACCATCCCGGCGACGGCGCTCACCGACTCGAACGACATGATCCCCGTCTTCCTCTCCTGGCGTGTCCTGCATCGCACCGGGTCCGGTCGGGCCCGCGAAGGGCCCCTCCGGACTTCAGTTCTGGGGCTCCCAGGGCATGGTCTTCAGAGCGGCAAGGATCGCCGCCGCCCCCCAGACCGCGATGATCGCCAGGCTCGGTAGGTCGAGGGCGAGCCCGGTTGCCGCGGGGTCCAGCGCCGTACGTGTGGCCTCGACCATCGGCGCGAACGGCAGCAGGTCGACGACGGTCTGCACGGGGCCGGGCAGGGGCAAGGGGAAGAAGACCCCGGAGACGAACAGCAGCGGGAACAACGTCGCGGTCGAAACCATCAGAGCCGCTTCCACGCTCGGGATCAGCCTGGTCACCGCCAGGCCCATCGCGCACGAGGCGACGCTGCCGAGGAGGAAGACGATGACCAGGCTCGGCAGCGCGGCGGGCCGGAGTTCGAGGCCGAACGCCAGCAGGGAGACCGCGAGCATGATCACGATGGAGGCTCCGCTCAGGAGGACCGAGCCCCCGATGCGGCTACCCATGTGCAGCACCTTCGGCATGGGGGTCTGGCGCACACGTTTGAGTACGCCCTTCTCACGCGCGATAACGATCCCCGTGGCCATGTTGAAGTACCCGGCCGCGGTGATGATGAAGACGATGATCGCCGCGGTGGTGCTCTGAACCGCCGCCGTCCCGCCGACCGTCTCCCCCGACTGGAGCAGGTTGAACATGACGTTGAAGAACAGGGGGAAGAACAGCGCGATGAGCAGCGGGAACGGGGTGCGCCCGGCGGTGATGAGCCCGAAACGCATGTCGTGCAGCAGGAGGCGGATCTTACCGGTCCGGTGGTTGGGGACCGGCGACGGCAGGGTCACCGCAGGGGTGGTCGGTGCGCTCACGAGAGGACTCCGTTCCGTTGGGTGCTCCGCTCCCGGTCGGCCAGGATGGACAGGTAGAGCTCTTCGAGTTCGGGGCGGCGCACTTGGAGGTCGGGCAGTTCCACTCCGCTGCGGACCGCCCACTGGGTCAGCTCGTTGAGGTCCCTGGTCATCTCGGTGGTGTGCAGCAGCACCCGCCCGGCGGTCTCACGGGCACGCTGGGCCAGTTCGGGCGGCAGTGCGCTGGTCCCCGCACCGCCGTCGCGGTAGGAGATTGTTCCGCCGCGCTCGTCCGGAAGGAGCGCCTGGGGCTCTCCGATAGCGGCGACGTTCCCCTCGTGGAGCACCGCGACGCGGTCGCAGAGGCGCTGGGCCTCGTCCATGTTGTGCGTGGTGATGAGAACCGTCTTGCCTACCGCACGCAGTGCGCCCACCGTCTCCCAGCACCGATCCCGTGCCTCGATGTCCAGGCCCGTGGTCGGTTCGTCGAGGAAGACGACGTCGGGATCGCCCACCAGGGCCAGGGCCAGGTCGAGCCGCCGTTGCTGACCGCCGGAGAGCCGCCCCGTCCTGGTGTTGCGCTTGGCTTCCAGGCCCACGAGCTCGATCACTTCGTCGACGGGATAGGAACGGCTGTAATAGCCGCCGAACAGCGCGATGTGTTCACGCACCGTCAGATAGAGCTCGAAACTCGCCTTCTGCGGCACCACGCCGAGGCGGTCGCGCACGGAGGCACCGGCCTTCATCGGGTCCATGCCGAGGACCTCCACGGTCCCAGTGGTGGGCGCGATATGGCCCTCGAGGATCTCCACGAGCGTGGTCTTCCCGGCGCCGTTGGGGCCGAGGAGGCCGAAGACCTCCCCCCGGCCGACCTCGAAATCGAGACTGTTCAGGGCCCTGAGTTCTCCGTACTTCTTCGACACCCCCCTCAGGAGCATCGCCGGCCCGGGTTCCGGGTCCGGCCTTCCGTTCGTTCGCTGGGTCATGTGAGCGGACCTCCTGCGTCAAGGGGCGGAACATCGGTACCTGCCCGGCCCGCGACCGGGATCAGGTAACCGAGGACTTCGTCGTAGCCGTCCAGGTGGGCGAGTTCAGCCGCCGCGTCGTCGTAGAAACCGCCCACCGGCACCGAGGCGAGCCCGAGAGCGGTACCGGCCAACAGGAGCGTCTGGGCGATGTGGCCGATCTCGAGCATCGCGAAGCGGTGGGCGCGCAGGCCGTACCGCTGCCTCAGACCTCCCAGGTCGGCCCCGACGAACAGCAGCAGCGGGGTCCGTGCCACGTCGATCCGGGGCCTGTCACCCTCGAAGAACGGCGAACAACGGCTGAGGGCGTCCTTGTCCACGGGTCCGCCCACCTGCTGGACCGAGTGCCGTTCCGGCAGGTACTCGTACAGGACGGGGCGCAGCCCCGGCACCGCGAACGGGACGACCCGGAGGATCAGCGGGTAGGCCATCCCCGCGCTCGGTGCGGCCCGTACGCCGCGCCGCATGGTCTCGCCGCCGGCCTCGAACGGCTCCGAGCCGACGATCCCGGCGCCGAAGGCGAGGAGCGTCGACAACTGTTCGATGGTGACCTCGCCGGACAACCCGCCCCTGGCGCTGCGGCGTCCGGCCATGGCTTCGGCCAGCGGGCACGCCAGGGCGTCCGGGTCGGGCCGGGGCAGCTCAAGGGGTTCGTCACTCGCGAATTCCAGCGTCCGAACGATCGGCCGGCCCGGCCTCGGTCGCTGGGCGGGGAAGGCGGAGGGACGGAACTTGCTGTACTCGTGGTAAGCCCGGTCAGCCGCTGCCGCGTCGTCGTCGAAGTAGGACGGTGCTGCCTGGCCGGGCGCCGACAGGACGAAGGACGCCAGCCACGCAAGGTAGACCTCGTCCGAGGCCGTGAGCCCCAACCTGTTGGCCAGCATGTGCAGTTGGGAGACCATGACCGCCTCCGGCCCCGCGGTCAACCCCTCCGTCCGTTCGAGCCCGCGCAGCTCTCGCATGGTCGCCGTGACCGCGGACCACCAGTACCGGTAACCGCCCGGTGCCCGCTCGGCCAACGCCGCGTGCCGACCGAGCAGCGCCGGGGCGGAACCGACGAACGTGGCTTCGGCCGCGGCCCGCACGTCGGAGGAGCGGGCCGCCACCACCTGGTCCAGGTAGCGCCACATGATGGTGTACTCGCGCAGCCAGCGGACCCCGTCGGCGGACCGGTCGTAAAGCGCCCCGACGAAACCGAGCAACAGGTCCAGGGCCACACCGGTCCGTTCCTTCTCCCCCTCCGTACGGGCGATGGCAGCGGCGGCGACGTCACTGGAGACCTGGAACAGTTCTTCGGCCAGGCCCATGGCCGCCGGCCCGCCGTACCGTTCCACCTCGGGTTCGTACACCGCCTCGCGTACGGCGCCGTCCGGGTACCAGCCCAGCGCCTCGGCCTCTTCTCCTTCCACCCCGAACCGGCGGTAGTAGTTCGCCGGTTCGAGTTCCTCCTCGGGCGGCGGAGAGTGCGCCAGGAACGTCTCCAGAGCTTCACGCATGGCCTGCAGAGCCGTGCCGAGCCGTTCGGGGTCGTGCCCGCAGAGACGTACCCGCACGTGCGGGCCGCCCTTCCAGTAACGGATGAAGAACCAGCCGTCCACGTGCCCCTGCTCCCGCAGGGCTTTGGCGGTGGGCGCCACCGCCTCCACGACGAGCCTGTCGGTCGCGGCGCGGCCCCGGTGGCAGTAGGCGTACAGGGCACGCCACAGCCGGGGGCCGTCCCGCTGTTCCCGTTCGGCTCTCGCCGTTGCTTCGAGCGACTGGTTCATGGGCGCACATCCAGGAGTAGGTCGGTGTAGCGGTTGACACCGAGCAGAGCGAGGTAGCTCGGCAGCCGTGCTTCTGGAAGGCCGAACGCGGCCGCGAGCAGGTCCGGGTCGAAACTCCGTGCGGGGCGCAGGAAGACCCCCAGCGCGGTCATGGCCATCCCCACGGCCTGGGCCGCCGCTCCCAACTGCCGCTGGGCCTCGCGCATCAGGGGTTCCCCGCCTACCGCGACCTGGGCCTCGAAGTCGTGGACGAACAGCAGGGCCGCTGGGCAGCCCGCGACGTCCATCTGGGTGGGCGGGTAGCTGTAGGCCCGCTGTACGGCCTCCATCCCGGGGCCCGGGCCGAGCCGCTCGGGGGACAGGCCGGGGCGTACCCGGTAGCAACCCGGGTCCAGTCCCGGGACACGCTGCGCCAGGAGGAGGACGTCCGCTCCGCCCCGGTCCGGGGTACGGGGGGCAGGGCCAAGAGCTTGTTCCAGCGCCGGACCGATGGCCTCCGCCACCCCTTCGGGCAGTGGCCCGGGCGCTGCCCCGAACCCCTTGTTGGCCCGACCGGCCGACCGTTCGAACAGGACCTCCGCCCAGTTCGACGTGCTCGCCGCCACACCGGAGCGGCCCCGTTCCCGGACCGGCCCGGCGGCCCCCTCGGGCGGTGTGGATCGGGTGCCGAGCCCGACGACGCCCACCTGTATCCAACCGTCGCCGGGGTCCAGCCCGAGCCGTTCGAACAGGGCTTCTCCGTCGCACGGGTACTCGCGTACCGGGAGCCCGTGGGCGTGCCCGACCTCGGCCAGCAGTTCGGTGAGGTGTCCGGCCTCGCACAGGCTCAGCGCCCATCGCAGTTCCCGGTAGCGCAGGGGCAGGCTCGGCACATGGACGATCACGGCCAGGGCCGCGCCGCCCGTTCCGTCGAGTTCGCGTTCCAGGTCCCCGACGGGGCCGGGCCCGACCGGCCAGAGCCTGTGACCGGCCACGTCGTAGTGCCACGCGGCGCCATCGGTGAGCAGGAAGACCTGTGCGGTGTAGAAGCAATGGGAGGCAGGGTAGGCGCGGTGGGGGTTGACGGCGCTGCGGACCTCGAAACGCTGTGGTCCCGATGCGGCGATGGTTCCCAGGACGCGGCGGAGGACCGGTGTGGCCTCCGGCACCGTCCCGTTGGGGTAGGCGGCCCCGGACAACAGCCGGTGCAGGCCGCGGGGCAGGTCGACGGCTCGGCCGGTGGGGCGCACCGGGACGGGTGTGCGTCCGTCGCCCTCGGGTGCGATGTCCAGTTGCCCCGGACGCGCCTGGCGCAGCGCGAAGGTCAGTAGGCCGTCCGCCGTTCCCGGGGAGAAGGGGGACGGATGTTGCAAGGCGTCCATCGGTGCCTCCTCAGGGGAACGGGTGTGGCGGGACGAGGTCGGGGTCGACGGCCGGCTCGTCCGCCCTGCGGTAGCCGAGCCGGGACGGTAGCTGCGTCAGCCTCCGCAGGTGGCGGGTACGGCGGTGGGCGTGCCCGAAGGTCATGGGGACCGCTTGGGGGACGAGGACCTTCACCGTCGCGGGTTTGGGATCGGTGAGGCAGTGGTCGGTCTGGTCCACGACGATCGCGTCCAGCCCGTTGGCGGTGAGCGCCGAGACGGCTGTGCGCAGGACGTCGGTGAGGTCGTCGCGGACCCACCTGGCACGCCAGTCGCCGAACCGTTCCCACAGGGTCCGCGCTGGGCGGTCCGGGTCGAGGAAGGACCACCACGGGCGCGTCTCGGGAAAGTTGTAGAGGACCGTGTGGTCGTGCAGGGTCTGTGCCCGGGTCGGGTCGTCGAGCAGAGGCCGGGCCTTCTCCTCCTGCTCGTGGCGCATCTTCTCCGGCAGCCGCTCACGGATCACCGCGTTGGTCACCGCCTCCATGGCCGCTGACGAGACAGCGCGGCGGGGGTCGCAGTGCGCGCCCGCGGCGAAGAACGCGACCGGTCCCTCGTCGTCGCGCCGGACCACCAGGCTGAGCACCGCCGGGATACCGATCTCGGTGGTGATGTCGAAGAGCGACAGGTCGTAGCCGAAGGTGTCGAGCAGGGCGCGCATGCCGCGCAGTTCCGGGACCTCCTCGTCCGACACCCGCAACGGATGCGCAGGGCGCTTCGTGTACCAGGTCAGCAGGAAAGCGTCCCGCTCCACGACCTCGAAGAGGCCGTAGAGGGCGGCCTCCTCCGGGGAGGCGCCCAAAGCGCAGCCGTTGGAGCTCTCGTACAGGAAGCGCGGGGCGTGCCCGGTACGGCCCCAGCCGTCGATGTTCCAATAGGCGACGTGTTCGGGGACCAGGACGGGTTTGCCCTCCCCCAGCTTCCAGCCCCAGACCCAGTCCGTGGGCACGTCGGGGTCGTAGGGGTGGAAGGCGAAGAGCGGGTCGGAGTAGCACCGGGGGTCGTGGAGGCCGAGTTCCTTGAGGTCGACGGCCTCGTCCAGCTCGTTCTCCGCCCCGCGGACAACGGTGCGCTTTCCGTGGGGGGTGGCTGAAGCGAGCCGTTCCATGGCCTCGTAGAGGGCGATGGTCTCGCCCCGGCCGTAGGTGGCCGCGCGCCCGTGCCCCCCTTCCCCCGGGTGACCGCTGGGCAGCGCGAGTTCGGCACTACTCAGAGCCATCACCGAGTTCTCGGAGCGGAAGATGTGGCCGACGGGACCGTAACGCCAGTCGTGTATTTGTGCTCGCAGGAGCTCGGGGGGACGGCCGGCGGTCTCGGCGCGGAACGCCTCGGGGTCGGACTGGGGACGGGGCTGGAGCGCCATGGCGGCGAGTTCGGCTGAATCGACGGGAAGAACGCTGCAACCGGGGCAGTTGGGCAACGGAACCATCGTGTGCGTGTGACTGGTCAGGTCGCCGCGCACCACGTGGATCTCACGTTCGCCGAGCAACCTTCCCGAGAGCGCCTGCTCGGCCAGGAGGCTGAAGTGGTCGAGGTGCGCACGGGTGAAGGCGAGCCCGGGCACGGGTGCCTCCAGTGGCTCCTCCCGAAAGTTCTGACGCCGCCAGAGGTGGCGTCGGCGTTCCGCGCAGACTTGGCAGCCGGGCCTGCCGGGTACGACCCACGGCCCCACCACGCCGAGGTCACCGATGAGGCGTAGCGGCAGCAGCCTCGCCACACCACGGACCCTTGCCTGCTCCTCGGCGTCCCGCTGCGGCTCCCAGCCGTCACGGGCGAGCACCACGGTGTCGCCCTCCGCCACCACCGCCTCGGCCAAGGAGTCCACGGCGACCGCACCGCCGTCGAGTACGAGGCGGTCGACGATCGTGTCGTAGAGCTCGCCCGAGCCGGCCAGCCACGTGGTCGGTTCCATCATCGGTCCTCCTCACGGGCCACGCCCACCCAGCCGAAGGAACCGACCATGTCGAGTGCGGGTTCGGCCGACCACCGGCCGGCGACAGGGCTCTCACCGGGCAGGCACAGCGCGGTCAGCACCTCCCGGGCCGGCCAGTCGGGCACTCTCGTGTCTCTCACGGCGCCCGGGGGCACGGCGAGCACGGGGACGAGAGGCCGTTCACCGCCTGCTTGGAGCACGGCGGTCGCGTGCTGTACCGCGGAGAGGATCGCGAAGCCCGTGTCGGCGTGTGCGATACGTGCGAGCACACGCCCGTCCTCGTAGACCTCGACGAGAGCGACCGCCCCGGGTGCGGACCGGGGCCGGCTCACCTCGGCGGTGAGCCGCGTGTCCGTCACGACCCCGGCCTGCCCGAGCGCGGAGCGCAGCCGCTCGTCGACAGACGGGTCGCCGTAAGGGACGATCCGCCCTCCCCCACGGGTGGGGAAGGTGTGCGTGCTCTCGGTGACGAACCGGGCTCCGCGTTCTTCGGGATCCGAGATCCACTCGGCCAGGAGCCGCTGGACACCGTCGCCGATCATGTCCTCGATGCCGCTGCCGGCGCACGCCACCGCTCGCGAAGGGCGGATGTTCCCGCTCTCGGAGGGCCCCGTCGGCCAGAGCTCCTCGGGCGGGTCCCCGACGAGGTTGCGGGCGGCCTCCAGTCCGGCACGGTACCGGGCGACGTCGCCGGTGTGCGCCCAACCGAACGCGGCCGCGGCGCTGTCGATCCGGTCCGGGAGGCGTGCCATGGCCAGGGCCAGCGGCATCTGCGGGAGCTCGCCCGGGACGGCCTCGGGCAGGATGCCGGTGCGGTCGTCGCAGAGGTCGATCAGCCGGTCGGGGTCGGTGGCGGTGGAGGGGCCCTCGTCCGGGGCGATGGCGCGCACCGGGTTTGCCCGCCAGACCGGCCTGGACGTGGTCTGGAGCCGTTCGGTGTCCAGAACGTAGGCCATGCCGTCGTACTCGGTGACCACCCCGGTCAGGTGGTAGAAGACCTGGAGCGCGGCCACGTTGCCCGCCATGGTGGCCGCCACATACGGGACGGGTGCCGGCTCGGCGTCCGGCGTCCGGGCACGCAGGCGGTACAGGGCCCAACCGAGATCGGGGGCCTCGGGGGCGGAGCGCACCGGGCCGATCACGGCGTAGCGGCCCATCTGGGCCACGCCCACGCTCGCGGCCCCGGTCCAGGGTGCGTCCTCGGCGTACGGGACGGCGGGGTCGACGAACAACCGGACCGGCCCGCCGTCCGTTGAAAGGTCCACGGAGTGGTCCAGCCGGGCCGACGTCGCCTCGGCCAAGCCGCCGAGTTCGGCCACGACGGTGCGGTCGGTGGCCGAGACGGCCCCCGCCCCGAGGTTCAGCAGGCACCGGGTCGCCGCGAGCGCCACGGGCCCCTCCCCGTGGACCACTACCGGGTGCTCGCGCAATCTGGTGAAGGCAGCGACGGGGTCGGGTGCCGCGGATTCGAGGAACGCGAAGGTCCGGTCGTGGTCAGGGTGTTCCGGGACGAGGGCCCGGCGCTGTTGCGCAGAGGGTTCGGCGAGCAGGAACCCCTTTTCGAGGAGCTCCTCCAACAGCTGCGTTACGGCGCCCCGGGCGCTCTCGGGCAGCGCCCCGACCAGCTCGTCGAGGGCGACGCCCTCGTGCAGGTGGGGGAAGAGGGCCTCCCACAACCGTGCAAGCGCGGGGGAACCCTTCACGACCATGCTTTCCTGCCAGCCGATGAAGAGCAGGCCCCCCTCGACCGGGGTGACGTGCACAGCGCCCCGCAGCCGGGCACGGGTTCTGGTCATGGTCATCGAACGGCCTCCGTGCCCTCGCCTGGCTTGAGAATGGCGCGCCACGAGACGCCGGTCACCGCCTGCACGGCCTCGCTGATGGCATGAGCCAGAAACAGCCGCTCCGCCGGTGAGACGTCCAGAACGAGCAACTGCGTGTAGAGGAGGTTGACCATGAACCGGTAGGAGGCGAACCACCTCCCGCCGAGGGGGTCGGTGTACTCCTGGTCGCGTAGGGCGGCGTGGAACTCGCTGTACTCGCGGTCGTCGCCCACCGCGTATTTGCGGCGCAGATGGTCGTTCAGGTCCTTGGCCCGCTCGGTGTAACCTTCGTGCAGCAGTGGCGCGATGCTGCCCGTCCGAGCCAGTTCCATCGCCCGCTCCCAGAACCCCTGGAGCGCGTCGGACCATCGGTGCAGGACCGGGTCCTCCCCCTGGTACCGGCTCGGCTCGGAGACCTTTCCGACCACGGAGCCGACCAGGTTCTCGAAGGCCCTGCGGGCGGGTCCGTACCGGGCGTCGAAGTCGGCCCGCATGGAACCGTCCCGGTCGTAGTCCTGGAGGTGGTCCTCCAGATGGGACTTGTACGACAGGTATCCGTGGTAGAGCCCCCGGTCGGGGTAGGTCGCGGCCAGCAGCACCATGAGGGTCGCCGCGCCCTGGATCCGTGCGGCACGGTGTTCCTCCGACGCCGCCATGATGTGCTCCAACGGTTCCAGCAGCGCCTCGTTGAAGGCATCGCGCAGGTCCCGTGCCGCAGGGTCCTCGATCAGCCCCGGTTCGAGGGACGGGTCCAACAGCCGCACGCTGTTGTCCGGCCAGATCGGGGCGTAGGGAGGCGGGACCAGTTCGGCTTGGCCGAGCTGGTCCGACATCGCCAGGTACCCGTCCTCGTCGAGCTGGTATTCGGAGCGGTGTCCGGCTATCCGTTCGGTGAGCGTATTGAGCTCCGCGTGGAGCGCGGCCGTGACATCGGCGTGCGACTCGCCCGACGCGACGATCTGCACGTGCGGGCCGAACCTCCAGTGCCTGGTGATGTGCACGTGCCGGATTCCGTCGGCGCCTCTGATGCGTTCGGCCGCGGGCATGAGGACCGCAGCCACGAACCGGCGCTTCGTCGGGGCGTGGTGGGCCACGGCGATACTTGCTCGGGACAGATGCGTCACCGTGCCGCCTTCCGGTAAAACTCGGCCACCAGCTCGACTGCGTGACGGCCTTCGGCCAAGGGGAAGTGTTCGTCCGGCCCGGGCAACGCCTCCTCGATGACGATGTCGGCGCCGGGCTGGTCCGCCAGCAGCCGATTGAGGTGGCGTACGTGCAACCGGCTCAGCGTGTTCACGTACTGGGGTTTGCGATTGTCCATGTAGGAGCCGAAGTAGTCGTCGACTTGGCCCGGGTGGAGCTCCGGGGCCGGGGGGTGCACGAAGACGTGTTCGGGTATCCCCTGCTCGGTGCGCCACTCGCAAAGGCGCAGGAAGTAGTCGGCCTCGGGCTCACCGGCGGTCGGGCGGGGAAAGAGCCCCGACCGTACGTGCCACCGCTCCCGGGCCAACCACAGTGACCCGAACCGGATACCGGAGTAGTGCCGCACACCGGAGCGGTCCACCGTGGCCGACCTGTCCGCGCTGACCTGTGGTTCGAAGAAGATCGACCCGCTACCGCCCATCGCCGTCAGCGGGAGCAGCCGCGACGGCAGGTAGTACGGGATGAGGAAGCCCAGGTAGAGGGGGTGCACGCGCCTGCCCGAAGCGGGGTCCCACAGGAGTATCCGGTCAGTGAGCGGGTCGTGGCGTACGCGCAACCGGCTGAGCGGGAGAGTGCCCGGCTCGCCGCGTTCGTCCCAGTCGATATCCACCTCGCCCAGAAGTGGATGGATGTTCGCGTTGAACCCCTGGACCGCCCGGATCTCGCCGACGACGTCGCCCGAGGGTTGGTACTCGCATATCCGGTCGCGCACGCCCTCGACGATGCGGGGGTCGGCGCCGGTCAGGAACCGGCTGATGTAGTTGCCCCAGCCGTTGTAGATCTTGTTCAGCACCGCCCCGGTGGGCGGGGAACCACCGAGCGGTTGCAGGAAGACCCCGTAGGAGGCGGGAGAGTCCGGCACCCACTGCGGCGCGTGCTCGTCCACGTACCGGGCCCATGCGGGGTCGAGTTCCGCGGGTCCCCCGGTGGCCCCGGGCCCGTGCAGCTGCCTGGCCACGTCTCCCACGATCTCGGAACGCAGCGGGACCAACCGGGACAGCACCGGATCGTTGTGCGCCAGTTCGTGGTCGAATCCCTCCGTGATCCGCAGCGCGTCCTCGTACGCCGGGATGAAGACCTCCCCGAGGGCGTCGAGGTCGTCGCACTGGCCGCCCTGTCCGAAACGCCGGGTGAAGCGGTGGGTCAGCACGCGGGAGAAGACGTGTTGTTCGTCGAAGACCTGGAGAACGGAGAGCAGTCGTCCGCAGTCCTGGAGGATCGGTTTCCAGTCCTCGGCCCCGGTCACCGCCGAGGCGTTCACCCGTCCGTCCTCGAACCAGATGGGTTCGGGTGCCGGCCTACGGGACGTGTCGTCGCCGAGCGCACCCAGGGCACGGTCACGGTGCTCGCGCCCCTTCCGGATGAGCTCGACCCGTCGGTGCGGATCGGCCGAGGGGAAGGCGTCCTGGCTCGTGCACAGCCGCGCCAGCTCACCTCGGAGCGAGTCGACGGCCGCGTCCCCGGCCGAGGGGGCCAGCCACGCATGAAGTTCCCGCAGCACATCGGGGGTCATGTCGTCGATGACGGGCTCGGCCGCCAGGACGCCGATGTCGCAGAGCCGGGACACGAAGTCGGTGGCCTTTCGGCGGTCGACCGAACGAACGTTCCGGGCGATCACCTCGACCATCTCCGCGAACGTCGCACGGCCGCGTTCTCTGTCACGGAGCCAGTCCAGCAGCGCCATTGCGGCGGGGTTGGCCGGAACAGTCACCTTGGCCTCGCCGTAACGTTCGGTGATGACGGCGGCCTCCTCACCGAGCCGCTCCCGGTTGCCGGTCGCGATGAACCGGCCCTCCTCCAGACGCAGTCCCGGCGAGACGTGGAAGTACATCCGTTCGCGGGTGACCGGCAAGCGGGAAAGCCGTGCCTCCAACCGGCGCAGCAGGCCGCGGTTGGCCTCCACGGTGGAGGAGACTTCCAACCGCCCGCCCGGTACGGCGCTCCGGTCGAGGAAACCCGCGACGGTGTAGAGGCTGAAAGGGCTCGTCTTCGTACCGGCCCGCATCGCGTACCGCAGCAGAGGCTCCTCCGACTTGCGGACCGATTTCTTGGCCTCTTCCCAGACGACGGACTTGTACTTGTCCGCGGCGGCGGGCAGGAACTCGCTGGAGACCGCCAGGGAGCGACGCAGATGTTCGCCTTCGAGGAGCGAACGTAGACCGGCCCTCTCCTCCCGCAAAGCGTCCGCGTGGCCGTCGGTGACGCCAGCCCGCAGCTCCTCCAGACGCACCTGCCGGTCGAACCAGGCGAGCGCTTCCGGAACCGTTGCCCGGACCGTCCCGCGGTCCAGTCCCTTCGGCAGCCGGCGGTTGTGCACCGCCCTCCGCAGCGGGAGCACCACCTTGTGCCGGAGTTCGCGCCCGACCTGCCCCGCCGTGTCGTAGAGCAGGTCGGTCAACCCCGGTGCGGCCCGGTCCTGCTCCGCCCGGACGGCGGCCATCTCCGCCAAGCGCAGGGCGTCTTGGTCGGCGTGCGCGGACCGGAGTGGAACCGCGGGTGTGAGGTTCACCCTGAGCAACAGGTGGGGTGTGGCGTCGAAGGGCGCGATCCGCCCCACCGAAACAACGGTGTCCGTCTGGCTATCGGGGACCAACGACCCTCCTCCTGACCGTTTGCGCTTGCGTCCTTAGAATGTGGGAGAGCCCGTGGGTGCCGTCAGCGCAATTCCCCGCAAAGTTGCTGCGGCATTCCCGTAAAACGTGAAAATAAAAGCACGCCTACGCTGCAAGGACGGAAAACCTCCCCGCCGCCGATGACCCGGAGGAGCCGTTCGGGTAGTGCCATTGAATCTGCTCGTAAAGCAAATTACGCCACAACTGCAACACCGATACCAGGGACAGGGACGGCCGTGCGGGAGAGCGACACATGTGCCGCCCGCACCCCTGGTACGGCGGACTTTCCCCTGCACATCAATGAGCCTTTTTCATCCTGTGGGTGCTGGTCACAGTCCTGCACCCAGGGCTCCGGCAAAGTCTGGTGATTCGAGCCTGACCGGCCCTGTCACCGGCCACGAATAGCAGCCCGGGCATGCCCCTGTGGTCCAGGTCTCGTTCAAGTTCCTGGATCACGCAGTTCATCCGATTTGACCTGGAACGATACACACAAAAGCAGGCACGGAACCCGAGATCATGAAGGTGTCTAAGCCACATGATCACGAAAGTCTGCCGTGCCTGCCTGCTCATCTTCGCCGATCCCGGCCGTGCTCGCCAAACTCGGCCCCCTGGACCCCGACTCCATCACCGACCTCCGCCCTTACCTGGACGCCGTTGCCGACCCACGCTCCCCACGGGGACGCTGGCACTCCCTGACCTGCATCCTGCTCGTGTGCGCGTGTGCCACCATCTCCGGCGCCAAGAGCATCGACGAACTCGCCGAGTGGGGCCAACGCGCACACCCCAGCGTCCTGGCAACCCTCGGAGCACGACCCCACCCCCTGGTCTGGCGTCGCTCACCTTCCGCACCCACCATCGACCGCGTTCTGGCACGCATCGACGGTGACGCGCTCGATGCCGCCATCGGCGCCTACCTCGCCGACCAACACCAAGCCACCGCTGAGGTGACCGAAGGCGCGGACACCCCGAGGCCGAGGCGGACCGCGATCGCCCTGGACGGCAAAGCACTCAAAGGCTCAGCCCGCCTGGGGCAACGCTGCCGCCACCTGCTTTCCGCCATCACCCACTACCGCCCCGTCACCCTCGCCCAGGCCGAGGTGGGCGCCAAGACAGGTGGACCAGGACCAGCAGGGCCTGTTGCGCGGGGTCCAGGCGCCGCCATCGGGAACCGGTGTTCTTGCGGTGGGCGCGGATGGTGCGGGCGGCCAGGTTCAAGGTCCGGCGTGACAACGGCAGCGCGGAACGGTGGAACCGCATCGGAGCCCTTGGTGTGGGAGGTTTTCTTGGTCGTTAACCCATCTTCCAGGGGCTTCTTGCTTTCAGGGGTGCTCCCGCATGGTCGGCACACGGCTGTGACCAGTGCCTTCAGGATGAAAAAGGCTCAGTACAGGAGGTTGTACGTAATGGCCTCGGTCAGCGCGATACCGAAGAGCACAACGACGATGCCCGGGTAGAGACGGATATTGTCTCTGATACCGGCTCGGTACCCTGCCCAAGCCGACGGGAGCTCGCGCCGCCGGTAACCGAAGGTCGACTTCCAAAGGACGACGGACCCCAGCATCGCCAGGACATAGGCCTGGAACTCGATCACGAGAACAGGGGAACTGGCGATGACCGCGATCGCCTCTTCAGGCGACGTAGGGGAGAACGGAATACCGATATAGACGGCACGCCATACCGTCGCGGCCACGCCGAAAAAGGGAATCACGAGCGAAGGCAGGGTCGTCGTCAGCAGAGCGGCGAACAGGAGGTTCGCAAGGAACGTCAACAGCGTTGTTGTCACGATGTCGCCGCTCTCATAAGCATCGACGACCATGGACGCGCCCGGCGCATCGAGGAAGCCTTCGATGTTCTTGAGCCCCCACTCATACATCCCGGGGATGAGAGGGGTCACGATCATCGTCGCGGCGAGGGTACCGTAGACGACCACGTTGAGAAGAAGGTACGTCCTCCAGTTCTCGCTTAGCACGGTTCGGAAGTTTACGTACATCCGCATGGATTTATTTCCTAACATGTGATGGACGCGAATCGTTGAACTGTCATTTGACCGTGATGGTGAAGCCAATCGCTCCCTTCTGCTTCCCGTTGTCATCACGGGCCATGGCCAGGCAGGCCTGTGTCAGTGAGGAAAGTGCGCTCACTATGGAAACGGGCGTGCGCTCGGGTACGCCTCGGAAAGAAGTCCGAGTGACCGCCCGCCGCAGATCATGAGTTCCACGGTGCGTCAGTCCCTGCCCTGACCCAAGCGGCGAAGGCGCGGGGTCAGCAGTGCGCCGAGGGCCGCGAGAATCCACAGCGTCGCGAGAGCGGTCGTCGCCAGGGGCAGTCCGCTGACCTCGATGAGCAGGGCGGCAATACCGATGCCCCCTGCGGGGACCAATGTCATGATGGCGTTCTGCGCGCCCAGTACTGTGCCGCGTTGGGAGTCGTCGACGTTCTCGATGAACGCGAGTCCGATCACGGCGTTCATCGAGCCGCCACCGAGGCCGACGATCGCCGCCCCGGCGAAGATCGACCACACCGGGCCGAGGATGCCGATGATGGAGAAGCCCACCGCGACGAGGACGAGACCGGTGATGAACCAAACGCGGTGCGGGATTCGATGGCCGAAAGCCGCGAAGCATCCGCCGCCGACCAACAAGCCGGCCGCGAGTGCGCTGAGCACGAATCCGACGAACCGGGGCTCGTCTTGGAAAGCGAAGTGGACCGGGATCACCATGCCCTGCGTCGCGGCCAGCACGATGGCCAGGGCCATTCCCAGCAGGACCAGTCCGCGCAGCAATGGTGACCGGACGATGACCCCCAAGCCGTGGAACATGGACCTCGCGGGCTGTGTGGTGGAGGGCTCCGTGTGATCACGGGATAGCACAGTCGCGCGCTTGGGGACGGCGACCGTGAGCAGGGCCGCCGCCGCTGCCAGGCCGGAGGTGATCCATAGCACTGTGACCGGCTCGAAAGCGGAGACCAGGATCCCTGCGATGGCCGGGCCGAGCAGCAGTGAGACCCCGGCCAACGACTCCCGCAGTCCGATGAGTCGCGAGGGGTCCATCGCGGCGGCCTTTGCGATCGCTGGCAGCATCGCCTCCCGTGCGGTGATGCCCGGTACGTCTCCGAACGAGTTCAGAATGGCCACGGCGACGAACCAGCCCAGGCTCAGCCCGCTCGTGAGATCAACGATCGGCAAGATCAGCAGCGCCACCGCCGAGATGACGTCGGAGAGGATGGCGGCAGTGCGACGGTTGATCCGGTCGACGAGCGAGCCCATGAGCAGTCCCGCGAGGGCCGCGGGCACCGCGGCGGCGATCGCCACGACACCCGCGCTCAATGGACTGCCGGTGGTAAACAGCACCACTAGGGGCAGAGCGATCGCGGTGATCGAGTTGCCCAACAACGAGGTGCCGAAGGAAGTCAGGTAGAAGAAGATGATCCGTTTCACGGGACAAGCTCAAACTATGACGTCGCGTCGGGGTCAAGTCCGTGCCGGCGCTGTTCACAACGAGGTCTCGGTTCGGGGCCGAAGACGGAACCACTGATGGCGCTGAGGGCGCCGACCTCTCCTGGACTCATGTTTCGGGGGTAGACGAAAAGCGCCCCGACTTCGCACTGAGCTGCTACACGACCAGACTCCAGTGCTCAGCCCCAAGCCTCCTCGTGCAAGAGGCAGCGAAGGGACTTCTCAGAAGTGGCGGGTTGACATGTCTTTGGACTGACCGGGGCATCGGACCTTTGATCCGATGGTCCACACCCCCTCGACGCGAGGGATTTCCAGGCCAGGTGGGGTGCGCCTTCAGCATCGTCTGTGTTTGAAGGCCTTGTGGGGGCTCCTGGTGTGCTCCCCTGAACCGGCTACCGCAACGGGGCCAGGTCGCTCACCTCAGACTGAGCCGCCGCACCGCGTAACAGCACGGTGGTCTCCCCGGCCTCCGCCGCCTCGCACCCGCCCCGGCGGCCCGCTTCCTCGAACCACCCCGATCCCGGTGGTCCTCGACGGCCGTTGCCCGGGGGCGGGCCAGGGCCGCACGATTGACCTTGATCGTCACGACCAGAGCATGCCACGGCTCCGCAGTGAAACTTCACCCGCTTTCACGCACCGACTCGTCAGGGCCGGCACCGGCCCTCCCGCCAGAAGAGCCCGGACTCAGGCGGTGGGTCAGAGGTCCGCCCGGGACAGCGGATCCACCGGATCACTCACTCCCAGCGCAACCCCTCCGGGCGCATGGTCCTCAGGAGCGAGGGCAAGGCCAGCAGGGTGGTCAGGACGGCCACCCCCGCACCAGCGCCGATGATGGTCAGGATCTCCGTTGGGACGAAGGCCACGGGGAGCCCCACCAATCGCTGAATCAGGGCTCCCAGAGCCATCCCGACCACCGTGGCCAGTGCGATGCCCAGGAGTACGGGAAGCACGGTCTGCCACAGCACCGACGCCACCAGGGTGCGTCGCCGGGCGCCGAAGGCGGTGAGCACCGCGTGCACCCTCCTGCGCTCGCGGATCTGCTCGACCGTGCCCACCACCAGTCCGGCGGCGATCACGGTGAGGGCGGCGAGAGCTCCGGCTGTGAGCGCGTCACGCATCCTGACCATGGTGGGGAGGGTCGCGCTGGCGAACGGGACCTGCACCCGGGCCGTCGGATCCAGAGCCGCGACGGCGGCCTTGAGCTCTTCCTCCATTCCGGAGGCGGACGGGTCGACCCGCATCCAGAGCGAGCCCGGTACCGCGATCCCCTCGGGCAGTGTGGCCGCCTCCGGAGTGGCGAGCACGGCGTCCTTCGCCGTGTGCCCCGACCCGTACCAGGGGTGCTCGACCAGGGGTCCGTCGAACTCGGTGAACTCGGGCACGGTCCAGGGGGCCGCGTTCACCTCGTCGCCGCCCCCGACCATGAGCGTCCCACCGGGTTCCAGCCCCGGTACCCCGCTGAAGGCGTCCCCTGGGGAGCACTCGGGCAGGTCGGCCATCAGCCGCAGGGAGGGGCACTCGGCGACGAGGACGCGGACCTCGGAGCCGTCGTCGGTGACGCCGTTCACCCCGCTGTAGGCCAGGACCTCCTCCACCCCCCGCACCTCCGCCACGGCACCGGTGGGGTCGCTCCCGACCGGGACCGACCGCAGGTCGGTCTGGAGCTGGAACCCGGACGCACCGAACTCCTGAGCCGCGTACACCTCCTCGATGGTCTCCGCGAGCTCCACCGTGGAATCGTCCCAGGCGTTCGCGAACAGGCTCTGCAAAGCGATGGCGCCCGCCACGGTCACCACGATCCCGTTGACCGCTCGGGTGGGCCCGCCGCCCGCCGCGCCCAGACGGCGCAGGGCCAGCTGGAGGGAGAGGGGACCGCCCGAGGCTCGGCCGAAGAACCGGTCGACCAACCAGGGCAGCACGGCCGTCGTGCCGAACAGGGCGGCCAGGAGCCCGACCGACACCATCGGGACCCACTGGCCTCCGGAGGGGCTGAGACGCATGCTCAAAACGATGAGGGAGATTCCCAGCACGAACAGGAGCAGTCGCCACCACAGTCTGGGACGCGGCCGCTCGGCCCGACGTACGGCGCCCAACGGGTCGACCACCACACCGCGCAGGGAGCCGAGCACCACCCACAGGGCCAGGATCGGTACCGCGACGAACACCAAGGGGCCGAGCGCCGGGTGCGGTGTCACGTCGGCGGTGTACAACCCGGACGAGATCGGCACCGACTCCACGATCGGGCGCCCTGCGAGGAAGAACCCCACTCCGAGAGCCAGGCCGAGCGCGACCCCGGGGAGGGTCTCACCGGCAGCGATACGCCGTGTGGTCCCGCGGTCGGCGCCCATCAGTCGCAGCGCCGAAAGGCGCCTGTCACGCTGCTCGCCGCCGAAGCGCACCGCCGCGCCGAGGAAGACCACCACGGGGGTGAGCATGACGACCACTCCCACCGCGCCGAGCAGCATGATGATGGGTTCGTGCCCGCCGGGGCTCGGCTCCCCGCCGTAGCCGGTGATCCGGTTCCCGGCGGTGTCCAGGGTCAGTTCCCCGTCACCGAGGTAGAAGGCCAGTTCGTGCGGTCCCATCAGGCCCTCGGGGCCGATCTCTCCAACGACGGTGTGGTCGAACCTGCGCTGGAGTACCTCGTTCTCCGGGTCATCGAGGAGCTCGGCCATGGCCGGGGAGAGCACGATCTCCCCGGGGCCGGGGATTTCGTCCACCCCCGGAGGGAGGGGAGGATCGGACCCCTCGGCCCGGACGATCCGTCCGTGGATCGGGTTTCCCTCGTAGTCGGTGTCGGCGAGGCTGAACAGCAGGGTGTCCTCGCCCGCTGGCGGTGCCGGGTACTCCGCCACCTGGTAGTCGAAGCGGTCCGCGTGCCGTTCGTTCAGGTGGGCCATGACGGTCGGCAGGGCAGCGGCCAGAAGCAGGGCGGCGGTGGCCACGCCCACCCCTATCGCCGTCAGTACGGTCCGCAGTACGACTTCCCCGCCACCTCGCAGGGAGAGCCGGGCGCCCAGCCAGAGGTCCTTGATCAAGGACAGGCGGCCTCGCTCCTGCCGGACCTTCTCGGGGGTGTTTTCGCGAAGGCTCATCCGAGCCCTCCGACGTCACGGGTGCGGCCGTCCCGGACTATGACCTCACGGTCGGCGTAGGCGGCCACCCGGGGCTCGTGCGTCACCAGCACCACGGCGGCCCCGCTCTCCCTCGCGGCGTCGGTGAGCAGCCGGATCACCCGCTCCCCGTTGAGGGAGTCGAGGGCACCGGTCGGTTCGTCCGCGAACACCACCCGGGGGCGGGTGATCAGGGCCCGGGCCACCGCGACCCGCTGGCCCTGGCCACCCGAGCACTCACCCGGGGTCTTCCGGGCGACCTCGGCCACGTCCAGCCGCTCCAGCCAGTCGACGGCGGTGCGTTCGGCCAGGCGACGGGACTCCCCGCCCAACCGCAGGGGCAGCGCGACGTTCTCCACACAGGAGAGTTCGGGGACGAGTTGGCCGAACTGGAAGAGGAAGCCGAACTCGGTGCGGCGCAGGTCGCTGAGCCGGGAATCGGAAACCTCGGTGAGGTCGATCTCGCCGTAGCCGACACGGCCGCCGTCGGGCCGCACGATCCCGGCCAGGCAGTGCAGCAGGGTGGATTTTCCGGAGCCGGACGGGCCCATGACGGCCACGATCTCACCGGGGTACAGGCTCAGGGAGGCGTCCTCCAGAGCCTGGGTGAGGCCGAAGGACTTGCGCAGTCCCGAGCCGACGAGCAGCGGTTCCACGGTCTCCTCCGGGGTGCCGGCGCTCTCCGGGGCCGGTGTGGTTCGGGGGGCGGAGTGGGTCATCGGCTCCGGACCTCCCCGGCGAGGTCGTTCAGCCGGGCGGCGGTCAGTTCCAGCCAGCGCAGGTCGGCTTCGAGGTGGAACAGGGCGTGGTCGCAGATGAGCTGGTCGGAGAGGTCCCCGTCGGCCTTGCGGCGGGTGAGCACGCGCATCTGGCGCAGGTGCTCGGCGCGCTGGACGTCGAGGATGTCGTCGGCCGGGCGGCCGGTGAGCAGGGCGAGCACGACCTTGGTGTACAGGATGCTCTGTAGGTAGGGCTCGGGGCTCTCCGGGCTGGAGAGCCACTTCTCGACGTCGGTGATCCCGGCGTCGGTCACGGTGTAGCGCTTGCGCTCGGGGCCCGCGCCGGGCTCCACCGAGTCCACCTCCACCAGCCCGTTCTTCAGGAGCCGGGACAGGGTGGCGTACACCTGCCCGTAGGCGAGCGGGCGCTTGGTGGCGAAGCGCTCGTCGTAGGCTCGCTTGAGGTCGTATCCGTGCTGGGGCCGGGTTTCCAACAGGCCCAGGAGTGTTTGTCCGAGTGACATGAGGCCGACTATACACTCTATGTATACTCCGAGTGCATAGTCATGGGTGCGGCATGGTTCCGTGTGTGTCGGGCGGCTCGGCCCACCCGGTCGCCCTCAGCACCCCGCAGACCGGAGACACCACCACCCGCCGGCCCACCCACAGGTGGCCGAGAGCCGTCCCATCGATCGAGGGGAGGCGATCCCAACACGCTTCAATGCCGCCATGACACCCGGCACGGAACAGTGCCGGACCGCATCAACCGCACGGGAACGACCGTCGTCATGGCGACGCACGACGCCGCCATCGTCGACTCCACGCGCAAGCGTGTGATCGAGCTTGAGGAGGGCTTGGTAGTGCGCGACCAGATGAGTGGCGTCTACGGCCAGGCGTACCGACATCTGACTTGTTCGTCGCCAGGCGGTCGATCGGCGACCCCGAGACCACCGGCATGGCGAAGCCCCGAAGGATGGACCTTTAACAGATCATGCGAGCACAATTCGTTCTCTCCGAGACATGGATCGGCCTGCGTCGCAACCTGACGATGACCATCGCCGTCATCACGACGGTGGCCATCTCCCTCGCCTTGTTCGGCGCCGGTCTACTGGTCAACCAACAGGTCGCCGAGATGCGCGACTACTGGGACCAGCGGATCACGCTGACCATCTACATGTGCAACGACATCTCGCCGACCTCGGCCTGTCAAGAGAACGGCGCCGCGGGCGAGGGCGACCGTGAAGCCCTCGAAGACCGGCTCAGGTCGCTATCGGAGGTCGAGGACTTCCGCTACCTGACCGCGGCCGAGGCCTGGGCCGACTTCCAGGAGGGCGTCGGTTCCTCCAACGAGGCGCTCGCGGACGCCACGGAGGAGGGTGACATCCCGGACAACTACCGGGTACAGCTCACCGACCCGAACCACTACGACGCGGTGCGCGCGGCCGTGGACGGGGCCGACGGCGTCGACTCCGTCTCCAACGGCCAAGACGTTCTCGAACAGTTCTTCGGTCTGCTCGACGGTCTCAAGTGGGCCGCCCTGGTGGTCGCGGGCGTGCAGTTGGCCGCCGCCGCACTGCTGATCGGCAACACCATCCGGCTGTCGGCCTACAGCCGTCGTCGGGAGACCGGCATCATGCGTCTGGTCGGCGCGTCGAACTTCTACATCCAGCTGCCCTTCCTCCTCGAAGGAGCCATCGCCGGTTTCATCGGTGGTGTGATCGCGTCCGGGTTCATCGTGACCACCAGGTTCACGCTGCTCACCCAGATCGAGGAGTGGTTCCAGTTCGACGTGGCCTTGGGCACGGCATCGCTGCTGTCCGTCATCGGCGTCTCGATGGTCCTCGGTGTGCTCCTGTGCACCGTGACCTCGTTCCTCACCCTGCGCCGCTACCTGAAGGTCTGACGGGTCACCTCCGGACACAGGCGGACGCCGGGTGTCGAGTGCCGGGGAGCAGTTCACTCCAGTGAGGTGGAGAGCCGGGAAGGGGCCCGCCTTGGGAGGGAAGGGACGGGTGCCGTGGTCAGCCCAGGCGCGCGCCGCGTTCGGCGAGTGCCCGACGGACGTCGGCGGCTACGGCGTCCGTGTCCGGGCTCCGACGGCAGGCACGCGGCAAAGCCCCAGCGGCGGAGCGAAGCGGCGCTGCGGATCCTGGGCTTGGAATGAACGGGGGTGGAGAGCGCCGGGCCGGGCGCTGAGCCGAGACGCGCCTGAATCCACGCCTTGGGACACACCGCCCAGAGGGCTTCCTCCCGTACATCGGTCCCCGCCCCCAGACGCTTGCGCACCTCTGGTGTCTCCTGCGTTTCTCGGAATCGTCGTTGCCCGGTAGCGTCATGACATTGGTGAAGCGGCCACGGTGGGGCCGCGCCTCACCGACACGAAGGTCGGCTTTGAGGAGCTACCGAAGATGTTCCAAGGGCCGGCTCGGTATGTGCCCACGGCGAATGACGCGACAGTGCGCGGCGCGGTCTACCCCCGGCGGTCGCTGGTCCTGGTCGCCGGGGTACCCGGGGCCGGGAAGAGCACCCTGCTGCGGCGGCTGTTCGGACTCCGCGGAAACGAGGGCCGGACCGTGCTCACCGCGGAGGGTGTGCGGGTGATCGACTCGCTACAGTCGCGATACCACCTGGGAGCATTGCTCGGTCGGGTCCCCTACCCACTGTGGCGCTGGGTGGTGCACGTACTACACCTGGCCCGGATGGCCGCGGCGTTGCGTGGCGGCCCGGTGGTGGTGCACGAGTGCGGGACTCGAAGCCCGGTCCGCGTGCTGCTCGCCCTGCTCTGCCGACTCCGCCGATACGAGATGCACGTGTTGATGATCGACGCCACTCCGCAGGAGGCCCGGGAGGGGCAGAACACCCGAGGGCGGCGGGTGACCGAGCGCAGCCATCGGGCGCATTCGCGGCGCTGGCGCCGGCTGCGCGCCGCCACCCGGCACCGGCCGGCGGCGTTCGCGCCGGGCGCGCGCAGTGTGCTCGCACTCGACCGGCGCCGGGCGAGGGAGCTGGCCTGGATCCGATTCGGTCCCCGCGCGAATATCCGTTCCAAGGGAGTCGCTCAGTGGCAGGAGCTCATCCTCCCCGAACCAACGGAGGCGGTTTTCCGCTGACGCATCATTTTGGTGCTGTTCGCCATCCTTTGGCGACGGGTGGCCGTAGTTCTTGACAGAGCCCGCGGCACAGAGCATGGGGAAGCACCGTGAGCGGCAGGACTCGGCTGATCAGCAGGACCGTACCTCTTGAGAGAGGTGCGGTCCTGCTCGTCGCCGCGGAGGTGCAGCCGAGTTGACCGGCACGGACACCGTTATCGATCGACTCGTGGGTGAGGATCACCGCGGCCGGGCGTCGGACACGGCGTGCCGGGGACTCGAAGCGGCCGCTCGTGCTCGTGACGAAGGCAGGGGCGTCTCATACGCTCTTGCGGCGGCTCCTCGACGCGATCGCGAGCGAACCCGGCGCGGCACCGGTGGAGGTCTTCCTTTGTGAGGTCGGTGAGCAGGCCGGGCTGCTCCGCGACGGGCGCGCCGACGTGGCACTCATGCACCGGCCCTTCGACGATCTCGCGGGGTTCGACACCGAGGATCTCTTGGTCGAGGGCCAGGTCGCGCTCCTTCCCTCGGGGCACCCGCTCGCCTCACACGATCGGCTCACCTTGGCGGAGGTCAGCGATGTACCGGATCTACCGATCGCTCGATGGCCCCGGCTCGACGGGTCCTACCCGGAGGGGCCCGGTCCGGAGGTGCACACCCAGTCACAGCTCGCTCAGCTCGTGGCGCTCGGCAGGACGCTACTCGTCATCCCCGCCTCCAGCCGTGCCTGGCAGTGGCCCGATCACGTCGCTGTGCCGGTCATCGACGCGCCGAACGTCACCACGGTGATCGCGTGGCCGCCGAACAGCCGCTCACCGGCGGTCGCCTCACTCGTCCGCTCAGCGGCCGAGCTCCACGGCACCGCACCGCCGCACAGCGCCGTTCCGTGAGGGGGAGCCTCACCGTGGACTCCTCTCGGTGGGCCCGCTGCGTCCGGTGGGGGAAGGTGACGGCGTCGCCTTGGCGGAGGAGATCACCGAAGGACCCCGGGCCTGGCATCCTGTGGTCGGTCTCGGCGCAGGGTGGCGACGTCGATGACGAACCGGTAGCGCACGTCCGAGGCCAGGACGCGCTCCCAGGCCTCGTTGACCTGCTCGACGGAGATGACCTCGGCCTCTGGGACGATGCCGTGTTCGGCGCAGAAGTCCAGCATCTCCTGGGTCTGGGCGATCCCGCCGGTCTTGGACCCGGAGAGGGAACGCCGGTTGAGGATGAGACCGAACACGTTCACCGATGCCGGTTCGGACGGGACGCCCAAGTTCACGAGTGTGCCGTCCACCGCCAGCAGGTTCAGGTGGGCGTTCAGGTCGATGGAGGCGCCGGCCGTGTTGATGACGAGGTCGAAGGTGCCGGCCAACAGCTCGAAGACGGCCGGGTCGTCGGTGGTGTGGTAGTGGGCGGCGCCGAACCTCAGGCCGTCCTCCCACTTCTTCAGGTTCTGGGAGAGCACCGACACCTCTGCTCCGAGAGCGTGGGCGATCTTGACCGCCATGTGCCCCAGACCGCCCAGGCCCACCACGGCGACCTTCGTGCCGGGGCCGGCGTTCCACTTGCGCAGTGGTGAGTAGGTGGTGATCCCCGCGCACAGTAGCGGCGCGGCCCTCTCGAACGGGATGGAGTCGGGGACGCGCAGCACGAAGTGCTCATCGACCACGATGCGCTCCGAATAGCCGCCCTGGGTCATCGAGCCGTCGCGGTCGAGGCCCGCATAGGTGTCGGTGCATCCGAGCCGGCAGTACTGCTCTTGACCGGCCCGGCAGTCGGCGCACTCTCGGCAGGAGTCGACCATGCAGCCCACTCCGACTCGATCGCCGATCCGGTGTCGCGTGACCTGGGGCCCGACCGCGGCGACGGTGCCGACGATCTCGTGCCCGACGGTCAGCGGGTAGGGAACCTCGCCCCAGTCGCCTCGGGCCACGTGGATGTCGGTGTGACAGACACCGGCGTAGGCGATGTCGATGAGGAGGTCCCGGGGGCCGACTTCTCGGCGCTCGATGGTGCCCGGCGTCAGCGACGCGTTCGGCGAGGTGGCCGTGTAGGCACGCACGAGGGACATGGGTCTCCTTACGGGTTCATGACGAAGGCGCTGCGGCGGATAGGCGCTGGTGATCGCGCTCGGGTGGCCGGCACCGGGAAAAGTCAACCACCTGCGTCGCCGCAGGTGGAAGCAGTTGTCAGAACCCGTCAAGGGTGTGTCGGGGGCTTATCGGATGATCGATACCGACTCCGCCCCAAGAGAAAGGGGGGACGACCTTCATCCCCCGTTGCTTCACGCGATCCGGCTGAGTGCCCTCGTTCTCGGCGGGGTCGGGTGGGTCACCTGTTCGACCGAACCGGTCGACCCGCCCCGACGTCTCCGCTCACCGGGCATGGGACCGCTGGGTGTTCCATCACCAGAAGTGGTCCACGAGGATCTTGGCGTCCTCGACCTGGTGCCCGTAACGGTCGGGGTAGGCCGAGCGCTGGACGTCCTGGGCGACGTCACCAAGGGGTGCCTCTTCCCAGCTGTTGTCCGGGTAGACGACCTCCAGCTCGTCGAAGAAGGCGTCGGTGGCCGTGGCCGGGTCGAGGCGGTCGTCCGAGGAACCGTAGTGGTCACGCTGCTGGTAGAGGCCGACGCTGTCGCGGTCGCCGCCGGTGAGGTTGTCCAGGTGGGTCTCGACGATGACCGTCGACATCGCGATGGCGGCCGCCTGCTCGTCGAGTCCGCGTTCCTTCGCGGTCTCCACGACCGCACGGGCACAGGAGGCACGGTGTCCGTCCATGCTGCCGGCCATGTCGTCGTTCAACTTGTCGTTGAGCTCTTCGGCGGCCGCCTTGTCGTCCTCGGTGTACTCCTCGCCGCTCTCCTCGGAGCTCAGCGCCACGCATCCCTTCTCAGGGTTGTCGGAGTCCTTGTTGTCCTCGGCGGAGGCGATGCTCGGGCCCCCAAGGAGGATCCCGCCGGTCAGGACCAGGCCCGTGGTTGCGGTAAACACACTCTTCGGTATCAGTTCGATAAAATTCATGAGTGCAACTTATGTGACGGTCAAGCACTTTGACCAGGCCTGTAGCCGCTCTGACCAGGTAAGAAAGAAAACACCGAGCCGGAGCAACCTTTCGGCCGGATCGCATGCGCGGCACATCCGCCCCGCATCGCCCGCCCCACAGCGGAAGCCGGGCCCGCGGTGCCTCCCTCCCCCTCCCCCCGAGACCCCCTCACCCGAGCCTCATTCGATGTCAGGACGGTCACTTTTTCTTGGTGTTCACCACCGTCGCGGTGGTCGAGGAGGCCGGTGGAGTGACCCGTTTTCGACGCGGCGCGCATCCACTCGGTGGGCAGGCCGACCTGACGGACCTGTTCGGCAGTGGCGTGGCGCAGCACCGATCGCAGGGGCAGGAGTCGTTCGGCGCCGGCGGATATCGATGGCTCTGCACTCCTTGTGGCGATACGACGCTACGCATAGCATCACCCCGACCCCACAGGGTCACCGACGACATCGGCGCCTTCACCCCAGGGAGACCCCCGTGCTGAGACGTATCCTCACTTCCCCGCTGTTCGCACTGAGCGCGCTGACACTGATGCTGGTGGGCACCGCGCCGGCCATGGCCGCGAACGAGACCGTCCTGTACTACGACGACAGCCAGGCCGCGGAGTACACCTCCGCCGTCTCATCGGCCGTGGACGTGTGGAACTCCAGCGTCGACAACGTGCGCCTGGAACCCGCCTCCGACGGACAGCACTCGGAGATCCTGATCATCGCCGACGACGACTGGCCCCGCGCCCACCTGGGCCCGGTGCGTCCGGGCGGGCAGGTCACCGTCTGGATGGGCCGCCAGGGCACCGCCGAAGGCTACGACGCCGTGCGCATCGCCGCGCACGAGCTCGGCCACAGCCTGGGCCTGCCCGACGCCAAGCCCGGCCCCTGTTCCTCGCTGATGTCGGGCTCCACCGGTGGCGTGGACTGCACCGTCTCCTCGCCCAACGACGCCGAACGTTCGCGGGTCGAAGCCAATTACGGCGGTGGCCTGGCCGGACAGCACACCACCGATGGACGGATCCTGGTCGACCGTCTCTGAAGGAGACCGAGCTCGGTGAGGCGCCCCAAGGGAACGATTGTCCGGTTCCCGGTCGGGTAGTGGTACAGCCATGTTGTTGGTGAGACCTCCTGGTGTCTACCGAGCGCAAGAGGACACCTCGTTACTACGTCACGTATTGCGTCGGCGCGGCCGGCTCTCCGGCCGTTCGGTTCTCGATGTCGGATCGGGCACCGGTGCCCTCGGCATCGAGGCCTTCCGCGCCGGGGCGACCAGCCTCACCGCGATCGACCTGTCCCTACGCTCGGTCGTGGCGAGCTGGCTCAACAGCCGTATCCACGGGATCTCGGCGACGGTCCGGCGCGGCGACCTGTTCGCCCCCGTGGCCGCGCGTCGCTTCGACCTCGTGCTCGCCAATCCGCCCTACGTACCCGGTGTCGGTCCGATGCCGTCCCGGCACCGGGCCGCGAGGTGCTGGGACGCGGGACCGGACGGTCGGGTCCTGCTGAACCGCATCTGTTCGGGGGTGTCCTCGGTGCTCAGCGAGGACGGCGCGCTCCTCCTCGTGCAGTCCACCCTCTCCGACGAACAGGCCACCTTGGACCGGCTCGCGGAGGCCGGGCTGGTGACGGAGGTTCTGGCACGAGCCCGCATCCCGTTCGGGCCGGTGTTACGAACGCGCGTCCCGGAACTGCGTACCCGAGGGTTGCTCGGCCCCGACCAGACGGAGGAGGAACTCGTGGTCATCGAGGCGTGCCATGGCTGAGTCCCGTCGCCGGGTCATCGTCACCGACGAGGGTCCGATCCTCGTCTACGGCCCGGTCGACGTGGAGATGTCGGATGGAACACGTGTGCTCAGCGACCGAGCGGTCACCGCGTTGTGCGCGTGCGGCCGCAGTGGACGCCGCCCGTTCTGCGACACCAGCCACCGTCGACGTGTACGTGACGAAGAGGGGAAGGAGAACACATCATGACCACGACGAGGTCGAGGGCGCCGACGCTTCCGGCCCCTCGCGGCCCCATCTCGGAGGGGGTTCTGTCCGCACTACGTGGAAACCCGAACGAGGTTCCCGCGGTGGAAGGTTCCGCGCCCTATGGAGACGACCTTCAACTGGCGCTCTACTGCTGCTACGAACTTCACTACCGTGGTTTCGACGGAGTCGACGACGACCGTGAATGGGATCCCGCGTTGTTGGCGGTCCGCGCCGAGTTGGAGGGGGCTTTCCTCAACGCGCTCAGGCACGACGTGCCCACCGGCACGGACATCGACGACGAGCTCAACGGACTCCTCGTGGAGAACCTCGACGCGTTCGGCATCTCCCACTATCTACGCCGGCGCGGGGAATTGTGGCAGCTGCGGGAGTACATCGCTCACCGTTCGCTCTACCACTTGAAGGAGGCCGACCCGCAGACCTTCGTCGTCCCGCGCCTGGACGGTCCGCCCAAAGCCGCCTTGGTGACGGTGCAGCACGACGAGTACGGCGCCGGCGACCCCGAGCGGACGCACTCGAAGCTCTTCGCCGACATGATGGCCGAACTCGGTCTCTCCGACGTCTACGGCGCCTACGTCGACTCTGCTCCCCCCGCGATGCTGGCCGAGGTCAACTTCATGTCCTTGTGCGGGCTGCACCGTGGATTGCGCGCGGCGCTGATCGGGCAGTTCGCCACCGTCGAACTCACCTCGTCCCCCGGCTCGGACCGTCTGGTCAAGGCCATGCGGAAGCTGGGCTGCGGTCCGGCGGCCATCCGCTTCTACGCCGAACACGTGGAGGCCGACGCGGTGCATGAGCAGCTCATCCGTCGTGAGGTGATCACGCCACTGCTCCAGGCGGAGCCCGAACTGACCGCCGACGTCGTCTTCGGGATCCGTAGCAGTCTGTTCCTGGCCGGCCGGCTGGAGGAGTACCTGTTCCAGCGTTGGCGCCGTGGTGAGTCGAGTTTCCGCCCCGAGGCGGGAGTGAAGACCCCATGACGTTCGCCGAACCATCGGAGACGCGGACCGGCGTCGTCCGGCTCCCAGACCCTGGCGACGCCGTGCCGGAGGACACCGTCGTGCGCGACGCCCTGCGGGGGACACCGCCTCGGTTGCCGCCCTGGCTCGGCTACGACGCGGTCGGCTCCCGGTTCTTCGAACAGATCACCGAGCTGCCCACCTACTACCTGACCCGGGTCGAACGCGGCCTTCTGGAGCACCACGCACAGGAGATCGCCGCGGCACTCGGCTGCGGGCGGATCGCGGAACTGGGCAGTGGCAGCGCGAAGAAGACGCGATTGCTGTTGGAGAACCGCGTACGGCTGCGCCCGACCACCTATCTACCGATCGACGTCGACGAGGGCATGCTGCGTTCCAGCGCCGCGACGTTGCGCTCGGAGTTGGACGGTTTGGCCGTCACGGGTCTGTGGGGGCGTTACGAGGCAGGGCTGGAGTGGTTGCGCACCCGCCCCGGTGAACCACTCTCGGTCGTCTTCCTCGGAAGCAGCTTCGGTAACGCCACACGGGAGGAACGTGATGGGCTGACCGGAGAGATCGCGCGCTGTCTGAGGCCGGGTGAGAGCTTCCTCGTCTCCGTCGACCTGGACAAGGGCGGGGAGGCCCTGGAGACCTGTTACAACGATCCACCCGGACACTCGGCCTTCGCCGACTTCCGACTCAACTACCTCACCCGGCTCAACGAACGCTACGGCGCCGACTTCGTGCTCGACGACTTCGTCCCGGAGGCTTGGTACAACCCGGAGACCTCCACCGTGGAGGGGCGCCTGCGCGCGCGGGCCGATCGGACGGTGCACGTGCCAGGACTCGGGATCACGCTGGATCTGCCGCGCGGTCGGTTCGTCAACGTCGGCTACTCGGTGAAGTTCGATGAACGGGGGTTGGCCGACGAAGTGGGGGCTCACGGTTTCACCCCGCGGGCCCAGTGGGTGGATTCCGAAGCCGGGTACGGGCTGTTCCTCTTTCGCCGGGAGGAGATTCACCGGGAGGAGACATGAGCCGTCACCGTGGCCCGACCGGGCCCGGCGCGTGATCGGCCAGAGCACGTATCTCCGCGGCGACCCCGTGCCTCACCGGCCCGGGGATGTCGTGGCCGACGCCGTCAGTGGCGAGATCGACCTGGACGTCCAGTCGAGCGGAGACCCTGTCGAGGACTTGGCGACGCTCGCCGGGCGCCAGAAACAGGTGTACCTGCGCCACCCTTGGATGCTCGACATGCCCCGCGGAACCCACCGTGGGTCCCCGGCGCATGGACTACCTGGTGCGGGCCCTGCAGGTACTGGAACCGACGTCGTTGTCCCGATCGGCCCGCTTGGAGACCATCGGACTTCTCAACGGGCTGGTGACCCTGTTCGCCCGCACCGAACTGCGCCGCCGACACTCCTCAGGGGACACGGCCCACACCAACACGTCCTACTTGACCACCGCCACCACCGCAGACCGGCACCCACTTCTCACCGGACTCCTCTAGACACCCTGAAACAACCTCGGAGGCCCAGTGTCCGCCTGCGAAGCTCAGTGTCTTCGGGGGCGTTCCCAGATGAGCCCGGCGGTGACCCACACCAGCCCCACACCGGCGAGGGTCACGAAGCACCACTCGACGAGGCTGAGCGGCCACCAAAGCAGCGCCCAGAGGGCCAGTGCGAACATCGCGAACACACCGAGCACGACCAGGATGACGCGCACCGTTCCCCCCTGAATCACTACGACGTCGCGGCGGAGCGGGCGACCACCGAAGGTCGGTAGAACACCCCCGTTCATGGAGTCATCCCCGAGCCCGCCCAAAGAACCATCCAAACATGTCACCCGCATCGACGCAGCCGACAGGCTCGATCGCACGTGAACCGCTGGACCTCGCATTCTCCGCGCTCGTGAACACGGCGAGCTCATCGAGCGATGTGGAAGCGGTGAAATCAGCGGGAAGCCTCGGGAAACGCGGAGCTCGGGGGTGGCGCGGAGGGGGCGGAGGTGGGGAGGGGGTGAGGAGGAGGAAGAGCGAAAGAAGATCGCGACAAGCAGAAGTTCAGGGCGAGGTTGTGGGTGAAAGGTCAGTGCGTGGGGCGCCTCGGGCAGGGGCCCGACCAACCACCCGAGCAACACCCAACACCCCCACCACCAAAGCCCCGATGCCCATTCCTCCAAGCCGGAGATCTCTCCGGCCCTTCGAGGAAATCCCCGAACAACCCATTGTTCCTCTATCGGATAACCGCGCAGTTCAGGCGCTTGGGTTCCATTTCGATCCTCCGATCATGCCAATGGCTTGGTCCACGAACGAGGCGTGAGTGTGCTCCATGCCACGTCGATTTCTCCAGGGCATGTCCGCATGAAATCCCACAGAAGTGGCAGGTACCCGAGTGAGACAGGCAAGCGACGCCACCGATCCTTCAGGAGGAGGGCTCATGAGCCGGT
Organism: Nocardiopsis sp. NPDC006832; assembly: GCF_040635885.1. Taxonomy (NCBI): domain Bacteria; kingdom Bacillati; phylum Actinomycetota; class Actinomycetes; order Streptosporangiales; family Nocardiopsidaceae; genus Nocardiopsis; species Nocardiopsis sp. NPDC006832. The sequence goes on from NZ_JBEYLC010000018.1 coordinate 43,480, forward strand.
CGGAGAAACTCAGGGGTAATGCCACCCAGATACGCGGCAGGGTCAGGGAACTGGCCGGGCGGGCGACGGGGAACTCCCGGATGCGCTCCCGTGGCCGTTTCGAACAGTTCAAGGGAAAGGCCATCCGGCGCACCTCGAACTTCAAGGACAGCATCCGTGGAACCGTGCGCGACCTGCGTGCGGGCAAACGCTGACCCCACGCCCCGAACCACTTACCCCATACCCCGCGCAGACGTACAAGGGCCGGCCCGAACTCTCGGGCCGGCCCTTCGTTGGTCGTTGGGATGAAGCGGAACCCGACGGGTCGGTCCGCGCGTCCCAAGGTGCGGCCACCCACTCACCCCGCGTCTCCGCAGGAGAGGTCACCGCACCGTGGGCTCCCCCGCCTCCACCGGCTCACTCGACGATTCCAGCCCGCCCTTCGGGTGTAGTCCGATCGCCGCCCTACTCATCGGTGGAGTGTCGTACATGTTCCTGCTCTTGTTGGTTCCCGGGCTCACCGCGATGTTCGTCGGGATCGGCGCCGTCTAAGAGGATCCCCCTCCCGAGCCCGACCCGGTCATCCCGGCCTTCGTCACCACCGCGTTCCTCGCCTTCGCCGTACCGATCACGTTCGTGTTGAGCGACGATCGGGGGTTTCGGTGGGCCGGTGCGATCGTCGTCGTGGTGGTCGTCCTGCGAATCGCGATGGACTGGGCCTTGGTCGTCCAGGACGAACGGGAAGCGTTCGACAAGGTGGTGCTGACGGTCTCCGAGTACCCGGACCGGGCCGCCCTGTTGGAATCCGAGGAGTGGTCGGCCATCGATCGCCACGTCTGTGAAGAGGTCGAGGAGGCCGGGCACACCGTCATGCTCGTCGAGGAGAAGGAGAGCCACTCGGGCCACCTCGATCTCCTCGTACGGCTGGAATGGCTGCCGGGTGTCTTCGTCGAGATCGAATCATGGGAGGGCGCCGACCTGACGGAGCTGCGCGCGCTGGTCGGCTCTCTACGGCCGGTCGAGGAGGGCGACGCCGTCACGCTGGCGGAGGAGGTCACTGGAGGTCCCCGCCCCTGAGCGCGGCCCCTTCCCCATCGCCCCGCAGTACGCGGTGGTCGTCCTGGAGTGCTTCGACGAGAGCCCGCACGGCTGGAGGGAACGTGGTGCCTCGGGTCATCAGTACGAAGGCCGTCTCGGGTAGATCGGGCAGTCCGTGGTCTCGGTGGACCAACCCGTCCGGGATGAGGGAGCGCGCGAACGGCATGACGCCGATGCCGGCGAGGGCCGCGGCGCGGAGTCCGCTCAGGCTCCCCGAAGTGCAGGTCACCCGATGTGCGCGTCCGGCGGACATCAGGGTGTCCAGCGCGGCGTCGCGGGTCAGGCTGGGTCTGGGGTAGAGCACCAACGGGACCGGCTCGTCCTCGTCGATGCGGACGTCGGGGGCCGAGACCCACACCAACGGGTCGTGGAACAGGATTCGTGGCCGAAAGGCGTCCACACCCGTGGTGGCGTTCAGGCGCATGGCGAGTACGGCGTCGAGTTCCCCGGCCCGCAGTCGGCGGTGCAACGTCACGCTGAGCTCGACGGTGAACTCCAGGTCGACGTACGGGTGGAGCGCGCGGAAGCGGCGCAGGAAGTCCGGTAGGCGGGTCAGGGCGAAGTCCTCGGAGACACCGAACCGCACGCGTCCGCGCGGCTCGGAGGAGACCACGGCGCCGATCGCCTCGTCGCTCAGGTCGAGGATGCGTTGGGCGTATCCCAGGAAGGCCTCTCCGGCCGCCGTCAGGCGCACGGCGTGGGTGTCGCGCTCCAGCAGCGTCCGCCCGAGCGTGGTCTCCAGGCGCCGTACGTGTTGGCTCACCGCGGACTGGCTCAGGCCGAGTCGCCGTGCCGCCCCGGAGAAACTGAGCTGTCCGGCCACCGTGACGAAGGTGCGTACCCGCACCAGGTCGAGTTCGTCGCGCATGGTCATCACGTTAGCTGAATACAGTCAGTACGGTATCCCTGTTTCCGAATGACCATTCGGCCGGGAGAGTGGAAACATGCTCTCCCGTCTGCGCCGCGCCATCGACCCGTTCCTGCTGCTGTTGCTGCTGTTGCCCGTGGTGGCGACGTTCGCGCCGGCGCGTGGTGTGGCGGCGGATGCCTTGGACCACATCACGGTCGTGGCGATCTGCCTGCTGTTCTTCCTGCACGGGGCCAAGCTCTCTCCCGCGCAGACCCGGCAAGGGTTCTCCCGTTGGGGCTTCCAGTTGCTCGTGCTGGCCTGCACGTTCCTGGTCTTCCCTCTGCTCGGCCTGGGGATCGCGGCGTTGCCGTCCTCGGTGCTGAACCCGGTGATGGCCACGGGTTTCCTGTTCCTGTGCGTCCTGCCGTCGACCGTGCAGTCCTCCATCGCGTTCACCTCGATCGCCCGTGGCAACGTGGCGTTGGCGGTGAGTTCGGCGTCGATCTCCAACGTGCTCGGAGTGGTGTTGACCCCGCTGCTGGCCGCGTTCCTTTTGGGGTCGGCGGTGGAGATCACCCCGGAGTCGTTGCTCGGGATCTTCGGGCAGCTCGTGGTGCCCTTCGTCGCCGGTCAGCTGCTACACCGACGGATCGGGCCGTGGTTGAAGGAGCACTCTCGCGCGGTGTCGGTGGTCGACCAGGGGTCGGTGCTGTTGGTGGTGTACGCGGCGTTCAGCGTCGGTGTGACTCAGGGGTTGTGGCAGGTCGTTCCACCCACGCAGCTGCTCATGGTCGTCCTGGTCTCGTGTGTGCTCCTGGCGATCGTGCTCGCCCTGTTCACCGGACTGGGCCACGTGCTGCGGATGGAACGGGCAGACCGGATCGTCCTGATGTTCTGCGGCTCGAAGAAGAGTCAGGTGAGCGGGCTTCCCATGGCCATCCTGCTGTTCCCGTCGGAACAGGTGGGGATGTACGTGCTGCCGTTGATGATCTTCCACCTGATCCAACTGTTCGTCTGCGCGGTGATCGCCCGCCGGGCCGCCTCCCGGGCTCCGGCGACCACCACCGGACGTTAGGTGGCGTCGAACCGGACCTGTGCTCGGCCCACCTGGGCGACATCCGCCCGACCGGCGGGAACGCTCAGGAAACCTCTGTCGAGGAGCACTCGCCGCACACGCCCCAGTAGACGACCTCGGCCTCGTCGATGGCGAAACCGTGGCCGCCGGAGGCGGTGAGGCAGGGTGCGTGGCCGACGGCGCACTCGACGTCGGCGATGGCGCCGCACGAGCGACACACGACGTGGTGGTGATTGTCCCCGACTCGTGTCTCGTAACGCGAGACCGTGCCTTGGGGCTGGATGCGTCGCACCAGGCCAGAGGAGGTCAGGGCTTTGAGAACGTCGTAGACCGCCTGGTTGGAGACCGTACCGAGTCTTCCTCGCACGACGTCGATGATCGACTCCGTGTCCGCGTGCGGGTTGTCGTGCACGGCGGAGAGCACAGCTATCCGAGGGCCCGTCACCCGCAGAGCGGACTCGCGCAGCATGTGCTCGAAATCCGAAGGGGTTGGCATACTCCCAGTGTGCAGCGTTTTCTGGAGTCAGTCAAGTTATGGGATGTTTCCATCTTGCCTCGGGAATCCCGCCGACCCCACCGGACAACGGTCGGCCGCCCCGTCGTCTTCGGGGCGGCCGACCGTGTTCGGGCAAGGGGGAGACCTAGTCGGTACCGGACTCCATGGCCGCGTGGTCGAGCCACTCGTCCTCGTCGACCGCACCGCGCGAGGCGATGGCCTCCGCGCCGCCCTCGGGCATCGAGCCGATGAGGCCGGTCGAGGCCGCCTGGGCGGCGCCGATCGTCGTCGGGTGCTCACTGCCGACCATGCCGAGCCTGGAGTAGTCCTCCAGCTTGGCGCGAGAGTCGGCGATGTCGAGGTTGCGCATGGTCAGCTGGCCGATGCGGTCGCCGGGGCCGAACGCGGAGTCCTCGGTGCGCTCCATGGACAGCTTGTCCGGGTGGTAGCTGAACGCCGGGCCGGTGGTGTCCATGATCGAGTAGTCCTCACCGCGACGCAGCCGCAGGGTGACCTCGCCGGTGACGGCCGTACCGACCCAGCGCTGGAGGGACTCGCGGATCATCAGGGCCTGCGGCTCCAGCCAGCGGCCCTCGTACATGAGGCGACCCAGGCGGCGACCATCGTTGTGGTAGGCGGCGATGGTGTCCTCGTTGTGGATGGCGTTGACGAGACGCTCGTAGGCGGCGTGCAGCAGCGCCATGCCGGGAGCCTCGTAGATACCGCGACTCTTGGCCTCGATGATGCGGTTCTCGATCTGGTCGGACATGCCCAGACCGTGGCGGCCACCGATGGCGTTGGCCTCCAGGACCAGGTCGACGGCGGAGTCGAAGGACTTGCCGTTGATGGCGACCGGGCGCCCCTTGTCGAAGGTGATGGTGACGTCCTCGGGGGCGATCTCGACCTCGGGGTCCCAGAAACGGACGCCCATGATGGGGTCGACGATCTCGATGCCGGTGTCGAGGTGCTCCAGCGACTTGGCCTCGTGGGTGGCGCCCCAGATGTTGGCGTCGGTGGAGTAGGCCTTCTCGGTGCTGTCCCGGTAGGGCAGGTCGCGCTCGACCAGCCACTCCGACATCTCCTTGCGGCCACCGAGCTCGTTGACGAAGTCGGCGTCCAGCCACGGCTTGTAGATGCGCAGGGACGGGTTGGCGAGCAGGCCGTAGCGGTAGAACCGCTCGATGTCGTTGCCCTTGTAGGTGGAGCCGTCGCCCCAGATCTGCACGCCGTCCTCAAGCATCGCGCGGACCAGCAGGGTGCCGGTGACGGCGCGGCCCAGGGGCGTGGTGTTGAAGTAGGGGCGACCACCCGAACGGATGTGGAAGGCGCCGCAGGCCAAGGCGGCCAGACCCTCCTCGACCAGGGCGTCACGGCCGTCGACCAGGCGGGTGATCTCCGCCCCGTAGGCGGTGGCGCGGCCGGGCACCGACTCGATGTCGGGCTCGTCGTACTGGCCGATGTGAGCGGTGTAGGTGCACGGGACGGCACCCTTCTCGCGCATCCACGCGACCGCGACAGAGGTGTCGAGGCCTCCGGAGAAGGCGATTCCGACGCGCTCGCCGGCGGGGAGGGAAGTGAGTACCTTGGACATGAATATAAGCATGCACCCTTATGAATGAACATGCAATTCGGATCGCGAACCGCTGCTGTGAGCCTGGTCATCCCGCCGCCATCGGACGACGTACCGATCGACTCGCGGGACGTCCGCACACCGTTCGTCGGCCGAGTCCCGAAAAAGGTTGACGCACCCGCGACGGACGGTATATCGGTGGCACACGGTGAGTTCTCCGAACGGTCCGGGCCGGCGTCGGGGCCGCGAGCGGCACCGAACACCCCCTATCTCCCCGAAGCAGGAGCACCATGATCGTCATCGGCGTGTCCTCCGGTACCTCGGCCGACGGCATCGACGCCGCCGCCGCCCGGCTCGAACTGGACGGCGACCTGGTCCGGCTGACCCCGTTGGGCCACCTCACCCGCCCCTACTCGACCGCGCTGCGGTGGCAGATCCGCGCGGCGCTGCCACCGGCGAACACCACGCTGGAGACGGTGTGCCAGATCGACGCCCGCATCGGCCAGGAGTTCGGCGAGGCGGCGTCGGAGGCCATACGGACCTTCTGCGGTGGCCGCGCCGACCTGGTCGTCTCCCACGGGCAGACACTCTTCCACTGGGTCACCGGCTCCACCGTGCACGGCACCCTCCAGATGGGTCAACCGGCCTGGATCGCCGAGGCCACCGGGCTTCCCGTGGTGTCCGACCTGCGCTCGGCGGACGTGGCCGCGGGCGGTCAGGGCGCACCGTTGGCCGCCGTCATGGACACCCTGTTGCTGGGTGACCGAGACGAGCCCACGGCGGCGCTCAACCTGGGCGGCATCGCCAACGTGACCGTGGTGCGCGAGGGAGCCCCACCCTTGGCCTTCGACACCGGGCCCGCCAATGCCCTGCTCGACGCCGCGATGCGTCTGATCAGCGACGGAGAGCGCGACCTCGACGTCGACGGCGCGCTCGCCCGGACCGGGACCCCCGATCCGGAGCTGTCGGGGTACCTGCTCGCCGAGCCCTACTACCGGCTGGCCCCGCCCAAGAGCACCGGGCTGGAGCTGTTCGGCCCCGGTTACCTGGAGGAGGCGCTGCACAAGGTGGGCCGCCCCGAGGACGGGGACCTGCTCGCCACGCTGGTCGAGGTCACCGCGACCACCGTCGCCGACGCCCTGCGCCCGCACGGGGTGCGGGAGGTGATCGCCTCCGGTGGCGGCACCCGCAACCCCGTGTTGGTGGAGCGTCTGGCCGCCCACCTGGAGCCGGCGCGGCTCACCTTCAGCGACGCGATCGGGGTGGACGGGGACGCCAAGGAGGCGTACCTTTTCGCGCTGATCGGTTTCCTGAGTTGGTACGGGATCCCCGGTGTGGTCACCGGCTGCACGGGAGCCCGCCGCTCGACCGTGGCAGGTCGTTTCACCCCTGGCGCCGAGCCCCTGCGCCTTCCCGAACCCGTCACACAGGCACCCGCGCGCCTTCGGATCGAGGCCGCCCGGGGCTGACCCGGACCGCCACGCCCCCGCGGTCGTGTCCATCCCGCACCATGATCGCCCGGAGGAGCCGCCGGTGCAGACCGTCGACATCGTCGTCATCATCGTCTACCTGTTGTGTTCGGCCTGGTTGGGCCTGAAACTGTCCGGTCGCCAACGCGACGTCAAGGACTACTTCATCGGCAACCGTGAACTGCCCTGGTGGGCCGTGTGCCTTTCGGTGGTGGCCACCGAGACCAGTGCGCTCACCGTGATCAGCGTTCCCGGGGTCGCCTACCTGGGCGACGTCACCTTCCTCCAGGTCGCCGTGGGCTACCTGATCGGTCGGATCGTGGTCGCCTACCTGCTGCTGCCCCGGTACTACCGGGGTGAGATGACCACGGCCTACGCCTACCTCGGGCTGCGCTTCGGCCGAGGCATGCAGGCCACCGCCTCGGTCACCTTCCTGTTCACCCGGCTGCTCGCCGACGGTGTGCGTCTGTTCGCGGCGGCCATCCCGATGAAGATCATCCTGGACTCGATCGGGCTGGAGGCCTCCTACTTCACGATCGTCGCGGCCATGGGCGTGGTGACCATCCTGTACACCCTGGTGGGCGGCATCCGCGCGGTGGTCTGGGTGGACGTCCTCCAGATGGGCCTGTACTGCGTCGGTGGTGTGGTGGCCCTGGTCGTCATCGCGACCAGTCTCGACGTGAACTTCCTGACGGTCGCGGCGGAGGAGGGCAAGACCAGGTTCCTGGACTTCACCTCGAACCCGATCTCCGCCCCCTACGCCACGGTCACCGCGGTACTGGGCGGCGCCCTGCTCTCCACCGCATCCCACGGCGCCGACCAGCTCATCGTGCAGCGGCTCCTGGGGTGCCGCACGCTGCGCGACGCCCAGAAGGCCGTGATCGTCAGCGGCGTGGTGGTGTTCGTCCAGTTCGCGCTGTTCCTCACCGTGGGGTTGGCCCTGTACTCCTACTTCGAGCGCGCCACCGTGGAACAGTTGGGGATGAGCACCTCCGATGAACTGTTCCCGGTGTTCATCGCCGAGGGGCTGCCCGCGGGACTGTCGGGGCTGCTCCTGGCCGGGATCATGGCGGCCGCGATGAGCACCCTGTCGTCGTCGTTGTCGGCGCTCTCGTCCTCGACCATGGCCGACCTGTACGAGAAGTTCTCCCGTCGCCGCTTGGAGGACGGGAGAGCACTGCGGATGAGCCGTCTGTTCACCCTGGGCTGGGGGCTGGTGTTCATCGGGGCGGCCGCCATATTCACCGGCACCGACAACCCGGTGGTGGAACTGGGACTGTCCGTCGCCAGCATCACCTACGGCGGCCTGCTGGGCGCGTTCTTCCTTGGTCTGTGGGTTCGGCGGGCCCGGCAGGCCGACGCCGCCATCGCCTTCGCGGTGGCCGTGGCGACGATGGCCTGGCTGTTCCTGTTCGAGCCGGAGCTGGTGGGCTTCACCTGGTACACCGCGATCGGGTCCGCCATCACGCTGGGGGCGGGGTACCTGCTGTCGCGGCGGCACCGCGACGAGTCCCCCACCTCCGAGGCCGAGCCCTCCCCGGCCCCCGCCGGGGAGGAGCGTCCCTGAACGTGGACGGGTGAGGCGGTCGGCCCCGGCCGCCTCACTCGTACTCGGTACCGCCCTTGCGGGTCAGGTAGACGTCGGAGACGAACTTGGCGATCGTCCGTCCCACCAGTACCTCGGAGAACCGTTCACGGGCCGGTCGGACCACCAGACCCTCACGGATGTTGGTCTCCTTCCCGCTCCAGGTCTCCTTGCCATCGGCCGCCTCGAACAGCGCCTTCTCGTCGTAGGGCCCCTCGTACAGCACGGGTACCACCGGCAGGCCCACCTCGGTGAGCACGTCGCGCAGGTCCACGGCGTCCAGCCAGACCCGCTCGCCGTCCAGGTCCAGGGCGATGTCGAACACCGCGTACCCGGGCCGGTCTCCGTGGGCGGTCTCGCCGTACTTCAGGTCCTGGACCCCGGCGCCGAACACCTCACCGAACACGCCCACCCGGCGGGCACCGAACCGACGGGCCAGCGCTCGCGCGGCCGCACCGACCGCGTGGGCGCGCACCGACCTCCAGTACAGGTTCTCGCCGTCGTCGACCAGGGCGAGGCTTCTGCCGCCCTGTCCCTTGGAGGACACGAACTCCTCGTCGGTGTCGGCCACAAGCGTGTACAGGCAGGCCGTGCCGTGGATCTTCTCCGTGGCGACGACCGGTTCCCCCGGCACGAAGACGTCGGGATGGCGCTTGACGTTCTCGATCTCGATCCAGCGCAGGAGGTCCGGCGCGGACAGCACGTCGCCGCTCATGTGGATGGGTACCTCCGGCACCCACTTGGTGACCCCGAGGTCGTCGGCGAAGTCGGTGCCGGCCTCGTGTTCGGCGGCCAGGTCCCGGCCCGCCAGCCTCGTGGGGCGGCACACGATGCCCTGGGAGACCTGACCGCGCAGCCGCACGGTCTTGACCCGGTCGGCCTTGGAACCGGCGAGGCGGCCGGCCAGCCCGAGCTCGTCGATGAGGTCCTCGGGCAGGATGGCCTGTTCCGGGATGTAGAGCGCCCACTCACCGGTCCGGTAGGCGCCCTTGGGCACGACGGCGTGGAACAGGCCGACCTTGGCCAGTTCCAGGGCGTCGGCGTTGGGGTGCGGAAGGATGGTGAGTCGCTCGGCGGTCACCCGAAGGGTGGACATGCTCGAACCTCCTGGGGGTGGTGTTCGTGTCCGGGCCACTATCGCCGAATCGGAACCGGGCTCACAAAGAGTTTTCCGTCGGTGGTGCGGGGACTCGCAGGAGGAGCGCGGTGACGTTGTCGTGCCCGCCGGCGGACAGGGCGTGGTCGACCAGGGCCCGCGCTCCGCGCAGCGGTTCCGAAGCCCGCATGGCGTCGCGCAGGGCGTCGGCGTCGGGCAGGTAGCGGGTCAGTCCGTCTGTGCTCAGCAGCAGCGTTCCGGGAACACCCGGGACGAGGCTGCGCGTCCTCGGTTCGGGGAGGTCGGCGTCGGCTCCCAGCCAGGCGGAGATGGCCCCGGAGTCGGCGGTGTCGTCACGGGTGAGCGGTAGGCCGAGTCCGTGTTCGGGGAGCCAGTGGGCGCGGCTGTCGCCGATCCACGTCACCCACAGTCCCGAAGGCCCGACCACGCCCGCGACGTAGGTACAGGCCGGAGCGGTGGGTTCGGGTCCGGCCAGCGCGGTGACCGCCCTCCCGGCGATGTGGACGGAGTCGGTCAAGGCGGTCTCGGGTACTTCGCCGACGGACAGGCGTTCGATCAGGACCCGCGCGCCGACGTCGGCGGCGAGCCGGGCCGCGCGTTCGGGTCTGGGGGACATGGACACCCCGTCGCAGACGACCCCGATCCGCCAGGGGCCCGCTTCGGTCAGGGCCAGGGCGTCGGCGTTGACCCGACGCCGACGCCCCCGGTCGGTGACCCCCGCGCCTCCTTCGACGGTGAGCTCCCCGTGGGCGTGGAAGTCCTCCTGGTCGGCGCCGCAGTCCCAGCAGTGCCCGTCGGGGGCGACGGTGCCACCGCATTCGGCGCATTCGGGTTCCTGATCCATCCGGGGATCATTCCAGGCCCGAACCGGCCCGGCCGGTCCGGACCTCTAGAGTGGAGGGTCGACGTGGCGGGGTCGGACGGCCTCGCCCCCACGAGTTCCCCGCGGGGACGAACACCGGAACGGATCTCCTTGTACCTGACCAACATCCGCCTCGACCCGTATCGCGCCACCGGAATGCAGGAGTGGACGGTGATGGGGAAGGCCGTGCGCGGGGCCGTCGAACCCGACCCGGAGGCGAAGGCCCGGGTGCTGTGGGCGCGGCTGGCCCCGGACATGCTGCTGGTCAGCTCCGACACCGCCCCTGCCTGGGGCAAACTGCCCGGCGCGGTCTCGGCCACGTTCCATCCGATGCCCCTGCACCGGGCGGGTGAGACGGTCGAGTGGGAGCTGATCTCGGCCCCCACGGAGCGGCGTGGCGAGGACGGCAAGAGCGGCAAGCGCGTCCCGGTTCCCGAGTCGGGGTTCGAGGCGTGGCTGGACCGGCGGTTGGACGGCGCGCTGGAGGTGACCTCGGTGGGGTGGAAGCACCTGGGCGGCCGGCCGGCCCGATACCACTTCGACGGGCTCGCCAGGGTGGTGGACGGCGAGCGGCTGCGTGAGCTCTCGTTGAAGGGGATCGGTGCGGGGTTGCAGACCGGGGCCGGCCTGTTGCTCACGCAGGAAGCGTAAAAACCGGGAACGGACCTTCCGCCACCGAAGCACACGATCCGACCACGACAAAAACTGACACAAGCATCCTGAATGCCACATACGCCTCATAAGACGCATTGCGACCAACCTTGCGTAGGAGTGTTGCATTCAAGGGCCAAATCATGAAGGTTTTCTCCTAAGCCCGAGCTGACCGTCGCACAGGGAACCCCGAACGGACCCACCAGGACCTTCCGGGCCCCGCCCGCACGACAGAAAGCCCAAAGGAGCAACCTTGGCGTACCCGAACCGGAACCGCCCCACGGCGCGCACCGGATCAACCACGGTTCCGATCCCCCGCACCGCCGCACGCACGGCGCTGTTCGCCGGTGCCCTGACCGCCGCACTCACCGCGGCCTTCCTGCACGCGCCCCAGGCCCTCGCGGACCCCTCCCCGGAGGGGCGGAACGCCTGCGAGACCGACCCCGAGGCGCCGCCCAAACGACAGATGCGCGCCGAGTGGATCGCCGGTGTGCAGAACATCGACTGGCCCTCCCAACAGGGTCTGAGCGCCGACGAGCAGAAGGCCGAACTGGACGGCCTCTACGACGAGGCCGTCGACAACGGCCTCAACTCGGTGTTCGTGCAGGTCAGGCCCACCGCTGACGCGTTCTGGCCCTCACCCCACGAACCGTGGTCGGAGTGGCTGACCGGAGAGCAGGGCGGCGACCCCGGGTACGACCCACTGGAGTACGCGGTCGAGGAGGCGCACGCCCGCAACCTCGAATTCCACGCCTGGTACAACCCCTACCGGGTCGCCATGCACGACGACCCCTCACAGCTGGTCGAGGACCACCCCGCCCGACAGAACCCGGACTGGGTCTTCGAGTACAACGGTCAGCTCTACTACAACCCCGGGATCCCCGAGGCGCGCGAGTTCGTGATCGAGGCGATGATGCACTCGGTGGAGAACTACGACATCGACGGCGTCCACTTCGACGACTACTTCTACCCCTATCCTGCGGAGGGGCAGGAGATCCCGGACGAGGACACCTTCGCCGAACACGGTGGCGATTTCGACGACATCGAGGACTGGCGGCGCGACAACGTCGACACCATGGTCCGGGAGATGAGCGAGGCGGTGGACGCCACCAAGCCGCACGTGAAGTTCGGCATCAGCCCGTTCGGGATCTGGCGCAACTCCTCCACCGACCCCGAGGGCTCCGAGACCAGCGGTTCGCAGTCCTACGACGACCAGTTCGCGGACAGCCGCAAGTGGGTCACCGAGGGTTGGCTCGACTACATCAACCCGCAGGTCTACTGGGAGATCGGACTCCCCGTGGCCGACTACGCGGCGTTGGTCCCCTGGTGGGAGGAGGTCGCCGCGAGCACCGACACCCACCTGTACATCGGGCAGGCCGCCTACAAGGTCGGCAACGAGGGTGCCTGGTCGGACCCGAACGAACTCTCCTCGCACCTGGACTTCAACCGCGATCACGCGGGGGTGCACGGTGACGTGTACTTCAGCGCGAACTCGCTGCGCACCAATGCCCAGGAGGCCATGGAGGTCCTGGTGGCGGACCACTACTCCAGCCCGGCGCTGATCCCGATCAAGGAGGACCTGGGCGGGGCCGCGCCCGAGTCGCCGGCGGCGAGCGCGACCGACGACGGCACGCTGGAGATCACGGCCGGCTCGAGTGAGGCCCCCGCCTACTACGCGGTGTACGGCTTCGAAGGAGAGACCGACCCGGGGCAGGGCGAGTGCGGCATCGAGGACCCGCGCAACATGCTGGGCACGGTGCGCGCCGACGCGGACGGGGCGGCGACCTTCGACGTCTCCGATGGTTCGGACACCACGTACTACGTGACCGCGTTGGACCGCCTGCACCACGAGAGCCAGGTGGGCGAAGCGGTACGGCTTCCCTAGGAACCGATTCGAAGAGCGCGTGAGGGGCCCGGTGACCACCGGGCCCCTCATGTTCGGTCGAGGTATTCCCAAAAAGCGACAGCGCTGTCATGATTTGTGAATGGCCTCCCCCACGCTCGGCACCAATCTTCGTCGGCTCGTCACCACCCTGGACGGGGCCGTCGACCGCGCCTATGAGGCCGACGGCCTCGCCTTCCGCGCCGCCTTCACCCCCGTGACCAGGGCGCTCCTTCGCCACCTGTCCCTGTCCGTGGGCGGCCTCGCCCGGGAGACCGGCATGACGCGTTCGGCCACCAGCCAGACCGTCGCCCAGATGCGCCGGCTCGACCTCCTCGTCCCGGCCGACAGCGAGGACGGTCGGGAACGGCGGGTGCGACTGAGCCCGTCCTGCCTGGAACAACTGCCCGCCGTCGAACGGCGGTGGCGACTCACCGCCGAGGCCGCCCTGGAGTTGGATCGGGAGCTGGGAACCGACCTGAACGGGACCGTCTCCGCCGCGCTGGACGTCCTGGAGCGGCGCCCCTTCCTACCGCGGGACTCCGGCGGGTCCGACGCGGAGGGGATCGACACGCCCGCCCTGGTGGACGAGGTGGCGGACCTGGTCGAGAGGAACTACGTCCACCCGGAGATCGCGTCGCGGGCCGCGGCCGGGCTCCGTGGCCGTGCCCTCGGCGAAGCGCGTTCGCTGCCCGCCGTGGCGGCCGCCCTCACCGAGGTGCTGCGCCCGTACGACGGCCACTTCCGGGTGGTGCCCACCGCCGAGATCCGCCGCCGGGACCGCCGTTCACGAGCCCGGGTGGACGACGTGGGGTTCGACGTCACCGAAAGGGAGGGTGTGCTCGTGGTGGACGTCGCCGAGTTCACACACCTGGCTCCCGAAACCGAGTCGGGGCGACGGCTGACCGAACTCGCCCGGGAACGACTGCGGCCCCTGGCTGAGGCCGAGGCCGTCGTGTTCGACCTGCGAGGCACCCCGGGAGGCGCTCCCAGCATGGTGGAGTTCCTGATCGACCACCTGGTGCCCGACACCCCGGTCGAGGTGGTCGCCTTCCACCCGCGCGACGGCGAGGTGTGGCGGTCGTGGACTCCGGCGGATCCGGAGAACACCCGTCGCCCGGACGTACCGGTGTGCGTGCTCGTGGACGCGGGCACGGCCTCGGCCGCGGAGAGCTTCGCGCTGGCCCTGCGCACACTGGGACGTGCCATCTTGGTGGGGCACCGGACCGCCGGCGCGGCCAACCCCGGGGACTACTTCGCCGCCTCATCGGGTCTGAGCGTGTTCGTCTCCACCGGAGCCCCCAGGGATCCACGTAGCGGGCAGGGCTGGGAGGGAACGGGCCTGGAACCCGATCTGGCCTGCCACGCGCCCCTGGCCCTGGACCACGCGCTGACACACTTGCGCGGACACCCCTGATCCCATACCCCGGTGGGGTACGGGTAGGGTGATGCCCATGTCGAGATCCGAACGGCGGCAGCAGGGCACGGGACGCGCGTGGGCGCGCGTCCTGGCGCTGGTCGCGCTGGTGTTCGGACTCGGAGCCATGCACACGCTGGGACACGTCCAACACGAGGCCCACGCAGCCGCGGGTCCGGCGGCCGCCCATGACGTGATGGGGAACGCCGTGGCGGAATCCTCCTCGGACCTGCCCGAGCTCGACCCCACCTCGCTCTGTCTGACCGTCGGGGCCTTCACCGTCTCCCTGCTCGGGGTGGCCACCGTCGCGTTCCACCGTTGGCCGGATGAACCGATCCCGTCCACGGGGCCGACGCGTCGGCCGTCCCCGCTCTTCCCACCGGCTCCGGACGATCCCTCTCCGGTTCGCTTACAGGTTCTGCGCGTCTAGATGCCCGCGGACGCCGACTCCGTCGGCCCGTCCGCTCGCCATGCGTGTACCAGCTGAACCCGGAAGACGAGGAACCGATGACCTTCGACAAGCGTGCCCTGAACCACCGTGCCCTGGCCGTGGCCTTGGCCACCGTCCTGTTCGCCACCTCCTGCGGCGAAGCCGAGACGGAGACCGACACCCCGGAGAGCCAGGGGCAGGTCACCGAACACACCGACGCGGACGTGCACTTCGCACAGATGATGATCCCGCACCACGAGCAGGCCGTGGAGATGTCCGACCTCGCCGACACCCGAGCCGGTGACGAGGTCCGGCCCCTGGCCGAACAGATCCGGGCCGCCCAGGGGCCGGAGATCGAACAGATGGAGACGCTCCTGGACGGCTGGGGCGCCGAGGTCGATCACGACATGGACCACGCCGAGATGGACGGAATGCTCTCCGAGGAACAGATGGCCGAGTTGGAGTCCGCCGAGGGAGACGAATTCGACGCCTTGTTCCTGGACTTCATGGTCCTGCACCACGAGGGCGCCGTCTCGATGGCCCGAACCGAGCTCGACGAGGGTGTGGATCCCCAGGCCCGGGAGTTGGCCCAGGAGATCATCGACGCCCAGGAGGAGGAGATCGCGCACATGAACGACCTGCTCGGCGAGGACGGCCGCGAGCACTGATTTCGGGCGACGAATGACGACGTCCCGGGCCCGTGCGGGTCCGGGACGTCGTGACGCCGTTCGGGGGGTCAGCCGGCGGTGGCCGGGATGACGCTGCCCTCGTAGGTCTCCTCGATGAAGCGCACCGTCTCCGGGGAGGTCAGCAGGTCGACCAGCACCTCGATCCGGGGATCGTCGGTGTTGTCGGTGCGGGAGGCGAGGATGTTCACGTACGGGTTGCCCTCGAACTCCTCCAGCAGGATCGAGTCGTTCTCGAAGTCCAGCCCGGCTTCCTGCGCGTAGTTGTTGTTGACGATCGCGGCGTCGACGTCGTCCAGCGAACGGGGCAGCTGGGCGGCCTCCACCTCACGGAAGTCAAGGTCGCGCGGGTTCTCCTCGATGTCGGAGAGACTGAAGGCGGCCTCGTCGATGCCCTCGGCCAGAGTGATGAGCCCGCTCTCCTCCAACAGCAGGAGCGCCCGGAACTCGTTGCTGGGGTCGTTGGGCAGCGCGACCTGGGAACCCTCGGCCAGGTCGGCGATGTCGTCCACGGACTTGGAGTACAGGCCCAGCGGCGGCAGGTAGATCTGCTCGACCGCGACGAGGTCGGTGTCGTTGCCCTCGTTGTACTCCAGCAGGAACGGCTCGTGCTGGTAGAGGTTGACGTCGAGTTGGCCCTCCGCGAGCGCGGCGTTGGGCGCGATGTAGTCGGAGTACTCGTGGATCTCCAGGGCGAGACCCGCTTCGGCGGCGAGTTCTGACTCGACGAACCGGAGGATGTCGCCGGCGGGGACGGCGGTGGCCCCCACGGTGAGGGTTTCCTCACCCTCGGCGGCCTCCGTGTTGTTCTCGGAGGGGGCACCACAGGCACTCACCGCGAGCAGGGCCAGGGCGGCGGGGACGGCGAATACGGCGCGACGCATGGGAGTCCTTCGAGTGTGACGTGTACGTACGAGTTCGGGTGGTTTTCCTACCTTTTAAGTATTAAATAAAGGTTAACCCGAGAAGTCCAGACCCAGTGACCAAGCGCACATGCCCTGACCTGCCCGAAGAGGGTGTCCGCCCCTGAATCCTCGCGATCGGGGCGGCGTTGGATCACCCGGTTTCGGATACGCACCGTGTTCACCGGATCGAAGCGCTCGCCCCCTACGACGCCTCCCCCACCGACGGGTCCGGGGAGAACGGATCCGCCCGAGTGGCGGGGGTCCGGAGGTTCGCGCGCCCCGTGACGCCCTGGGGCACCATTCGACCCCACGACCCCCGCCGCCCCTTACCGTCTACTTACCCCGGGTGAGCAGACTTGCCGTTGACGGCACCAGGACAGGGGCGTGCCCCCAGGGATGGAACGAGGACAATGCTCTCCGACGTGTTCGAGTGGTTCAAGGGGTTGTTCGGTGACACCGCCGGCGATCTGATCGACGGGGCCAGTGGCGCCGCAGACGAGGCCGGGGCCGCGGTCGAGGGCCTGGGCGATGGCGCCGTCGGCGAGTTCGCCCAGGACAGCGGCCTGGACACCGTGGCCCAGGAGGCCCAAGAGGGCGCCCTGGGAGAGGTCACCGAGACCGCCCAGGGCTTCCAGGAGCAGGCCGAGACATTGGGCGGGATCGCCGAGGACCCAATGGGCGCCGCCGCCGACGGGATCCGCGGCCACATCACCGACGAGAACTGACGCCCCCGCCCTCGCCCGTCCTGCCGATACTCGGCGCGCGGGGGCGACTTCCGGGCGACGATCCGCGTAGCATTCCGACTACCCTCGGTCATCACCGATCGTCGAAAAGTCAGGGAGCTCCCATGAAGTCGCCCGTCAGCCCGCACCAGATGGTCCTGCGCCTCGCCACGGGTGCCTCCATCCTCAACTCCGGACTGAGCAAGCGCGGGGCCGACGAGGACACCGCGATGGGGGTGCACGGCATGGCGGTCGGCACCTACCCCTTCCTCGACAAGGTCGACCCGGTCAGTTTCACCCGGGCGCTGTCGGCCGGGGAGATAGCCCTGGGCACCGCCCTCCTCCTCCCCCTCGTCCCCAACAAGCTGGCCGGGGCCGGGCTGAGCGCGTTCGCCGCGGGCCTGCTCGGCCTGTACCTGCGCACGCCCGGCATGCACAAACCCCGCAGCCTGGCCCCGACCGATGAGGGCCTGGGCCTGTCCAAGGACCTCTGGCTGTTGGGCGCGGGGCTGTCCCTGGTGCTGGAGAGCTGCGAGCGTCGACGCTGAACCCCCGTTCGTCGACATGTGGCCTGCGCCGCCGGCGCACCGCTCGGAAGCACCGCGTGGCCATCCGGCGACTCCCGGTTATTACTGAACGGTCATAAATCAACCACTCACCTGCGATTACACAAACAGGTATCGAGTACCAGAAATATCTGCTTCATATGGTATTTACATATCACCATTGAATGACTACGGTTCTGGAAAGCGATCGGGTTCGACACCGCCCCCGAGAACAGCGTGAAAACCCGTTCGCCCACCTTACAAAGCAGCACTGCAAGGAAATTTCGATCCCCTGGCTGGGAGCGCTCCCAGCACTCCCAGTCAGCCCATCCCCCCTTCCCCTTCCACATCCACCCAGGTCAACGTCAGAGACCCCGGAACTCTCCGGCGCCGGCCGTGAACGAAGCCTCGTCCCCTCGACGCTTCGTTCGCATCGGGTGGATTCACCCCCCGCTCACTCTTGAGGAAGAAATCGAGATGACAGAAAACCGTGCCGTGAAAAGGACCCGATGGGTCCGTGGTGGACTGGCCGTGGCCGCCGGATTCGGCCTCGTGCTTTCCGGATCCCACGCACTCGCCGCCGCCGAACGCGTCGAGAACCCCTACGTCGGCGCCGACGTCTACGTGAACCCGATCTGGTCGGCCAACGCCGCGGCCGAACCCGGTGGCGAGGCCATCGCCGACCAGCCCACCGGTGTGTGGATGGACCGCATCGGAGCCATCGAGGGCAACGACAGCCCCACCACCGGCGACATGGGACTGCGCGACCACCTGGACGAGGCGGTGGAACAGGCCGCCGGGGAACCCCTGGTCTTCCAGCTGGTCGTCTACAACCTGCCCGGCCGCGACTGTGCCGCGCTCGCCTCCAACGGCGAGCTGGGCCCGGACGAGATCGACCGTTACGAGTCCGAGTACATCGACCCGATCGCGGAGATCCTCGCCGACTACGAGGACACCTCGCTGCGCGTGGTCACCACCATCGAGATCGACTCACTGCCCAACCTGGTCACCAACATCTCCCCGCGGGAGACCGCCACCCCCGAGTGCGACGAGATGCTCGCGAACGGCAACTACGTCAACGGGGTCGGCTACGCCCTCGGACGGTTGGGCGCCATCGAGAACGTCTACAACTACGTGGACGCCGGCCACCACGGCTGGATCGGTTGGGAGGACAACTTCAGAGCCTCGGCCCAACTGTTCTACGAGGCGGCCAACGCCAACGGGGCCTCCCCCGACGACGTGCACGGCTTCATCGCCAACACCGCCAATTACTCGGCTCTGGAGGAGGACAACTTCGCCATCACCGACCAGGTCAACGGCACGAGCGTGCGCGAGTCGCAGTGGGTGGACTGGAACAACTACACCGACGAGCTCTCGTTCTCCCAGGCCCTGCGCGACGAGCTCGCCTCCATCGGGTTCGACTCCGAGATCGGCATGCTGATCGACACCTCCCGCAACGGCTGGGGCGGCCCCGACCGTCCCACCGGTCCGGGCCCGGAGACCGACGTCGACGCCTACGTCGACGGCGGCCGCTACGACCAGCGCATCCAGTCCGGTAACTGGTGCAACCAGTCCGGTGCGGGTCTGGGTGAGCGACCCACCGCCGCCCCCGAGCCGGGCATCCACGCCTACGTGTGGATGAAGCCTCCGGGCGAGTCCGACGGCTCCAGCGAGGAGATCCCGAACGACGAGGGCAAGGGCTTCGACCGGATGTGCGACCCGACCTACGAGGGCAACCCGCGCAACGGCAACAACATGAGCGGTGCCCTGCCGGACGCTCCGGTCTCGGGCCACTGGTTCTCCGCACAGTTCCAGGAGCTGCTCGCCAACGCCCACCCGCCGGTCGAATAGGAGGGATGGACGCCTTCCCGGGTCCGGGCGCCCGCACATCCCACGGGGTGTGCGGGCGCCCGCCGTGTGCCCCGCTCGCCCCGAAGATGGCTACCGTGGAGTAGGTCTCACCCCGCCTCGACCCGAAGGGCCCACCATGTCCTCCCCCATCTCCCCCGCCACCCGCCGAACAGCACTGGTCACCGGGGCGTCCTCCGGGATCGGCGCGGCCGTGGCCGCCGCCCTGGTCGAGCGCGGCTACCGCGTATTCGGTACCAGCCGTGCACCGGAGAAGGTCACCACGCCGATCGCCGGGGTCGAATACCTGGCCCTGGACCTGACCGACTACGCGTCCGTGGCGGCGTGCGCGGAGGCCGCCGGTGACGTGGACGTCCTGGTCAACAATGCCGGGGAGAGCCAGAACGGGCCCATCGAGGAGCTCCCGATGGACGCGGTGGAGCGGGTATTCCGGCTCAACGTGTTCGGGGCGGTCCACCTCACCCAGCTACTGCTGCCGGGGATGCGCGCACGCGGGTACGGGCGCGTGGTGATGGTCGGGTCGATGCTGGCGAGTTTCCCGTTGGCGTTCCGATCCTCGTACGTGGCGACGAAGGCGGCCATCAAGGGGTTCTCGGACGCCACGCGGCGCGAGGTGTCCCCGTTCGGGGTGGGGGTGACCACCGTGGAGCCGGGTTCGATCAGCACCGGGATCAGCGAACGCCGCACACAGTACGTGTCCGAGGGTTCCTCGTTCGAGGACGAGTACCGCACCATGGTGAACACGCTCAACGCCAACGAGGCCAAGGGCATCTCGGCGGAGAAGGTGGCCGCGACCGTGGTCCGGGCGATCGAGGCTCGTTCGCCCCGGCCGCTGTACGCGGTGGGCAGCAACGCGCCCCTGGTGTTCGCGCTGCGAAGGCTGCTGCCGAGTTCGGTGATGCTGCGGATCGTGGCCCGCAAGCACGGTCTGCGCTGAGTCCACGCCCCCGGTCATAAGCGTCCTGAAAGCAGGGCGGAGCATAATCGGACGTGGAACAGGGCGAACATGCGGCCGGCGACCACGAGAACGCCAATCGGTGAGACGACGAATACCCCCACGCGCACGAGCGATCCGGGGCCGGGGCGCGCGAGACCGTTCCCCGGCCCCGCGCTCGAAAGGCACCCCTTAGGTTGGCCTCAGCGGTTGTCGAACCGAACCGAGGAGTAAGCGTGACCAGTGTCGTCAAGTTCAACGTCCTGACCGTCCCCGAGGGCGAGGGGGCCACCCTGGAGGGGCGCTTCGCCAAACGCGCGGGCCTGGTGGAGGGTCAAGAGGGCTTCGAGGAGTTCCAGCTCCTGCGCCCGGTCGAGGGCACCGACAAGTACCTCGTCTACACCCGTTGGCGGTCGGAGGAGGACTTCCAGAACTGGGTGAACGGCCAGGACTTCAAGAAGGGCCACGCCAAGGCCGCCGCGGACGCCGACAAGGACGGGCACGCGCACGGCGGGCACGGTGGCCCGGCCGCGACCAACAGCGAGATCTGGGGCTTCGAGGTCGTCCAGCACGTGGTCGCCAAGGGCTGAGGTTCCCCACCCGCGGTACCGGCCATCGTGGCCAACGGGCATTCGGTGGGGGCGCCGCGCCCTCACCGATGTTCGGACGACAGGATGGACCTCCATGAGGAAGTTCGCCCGTCGTGTCCGGTACGCCTTCGCCCCGTCCGCCGTGGCCGCCGGACTCATCGCCGTCCTGGTCGGGGTGACCAGCTCCGCCGCGATCGTGTTCACCGCCGCCGAGGCCGCGGGTGCCTCCCCCGGAGAGACCGCGTCCTGGATGCTGGCGTTGGGTGTGGGCATGGCCGTGACCTGCGTGGGCCTGTCCCTTCGGTACCGGGCCCCGGTGGTGACCGCCTGGTCGACCCCGGGTGCCGCGTTGTTGGCGGTCGGTCTGGACGGGGTGACCATGGCCCAGGCGGTGGGCGCCTTCCTGTTCTCCGCCGCGCTCATCACCCTGAGCGGGGTGACCGGCTGGTTCGAGCGGGTCATGGACAGGATCCCCGTCCCTCTGGCCGCCGGGTTGTTGGCCGGCGTGCTCCTACAGTTCGGGATCGGCCTGTTCAGCAGTATGGAGGGCGACTTCGCGGTGGTGTTCGCGATGTTCGCCACCTACCTGGTGTGCCGGAGGTGGCTGCCCCGGTACGCGGTGCTGCTGTCGCTGCTCGCCGGTGGCCTGGCCGCCGCCTTCGAGGGTTCGTTGCACCTGGGTTCGGTGGACCTCGCCCTGGCCACCCCGGTCTTCGTGGCACCGGAGTTCTCCTGGCAGGTGTTGGTGAGCGTCGGCCTGCCCCTGTTCGTGGTCACGATGGCGTCGCAGAACCTGCCCGGGGTGGCGGTGTTGCGCGGCGACGGCTATCAGGTGCCGATCTCGCCGGTGATCGCGTGGACCGGGGCGACCAACCTGGTCCTGGCCCCGTTCGGCTGTTACGGCATGAACCTGGCGGCGATCACCGCGGCGATCTGTACCGGCCCGCAGGCCCACCCCGACCGGGACCGCCGCTTCCTCGCCGGGGTGTGGGCCGGGGTGTTCTACCTGGGTGTCGGGGTGTTCGGCGCGACCGTGGCGTCCCTGTTGGCCACGCTGCCCTCCTCACTGATCCTGGCCATCGCGGGGCTGGGGCTGCTGGGCACCATCGGTGGTTCGCTGGCTTCGGCGACGGCCGACACGGAAGCGCGCGAGGCCGCGGTCGTGACCTTCCTGGCGACGGCGTCGGGGTTCACCCTGTTCGGTGTGGGTTCGGCGTTCTGGGGCCTTCTCGCCGGGGTGCTCACCCTGGTGATCACCCGGTGGGGCCGACGAAGCGACGCCGAAAAAGCCCTTGCCCAGCGGGAAAAGCGTGCGCTATAACTGATTTTCCGCACCGAACGACGGTGCGAGCCCACGACGTGAAGGGAGGCGTTCCCGATGTTCCGCATGATCACCGCGTCCGCTTCCGAGGTCGGCTTCCGACGCTGACCAGGGTGACGGCGGGCGCACCACACGAAGGTGAAGCCTTGACCGTTCTTCCGAACGACCTGACCATCCGCACCATCACCGGTCCCGAGGAGCTCGACCTCTTCAACCGGTTCCCCTACGCCCTCAACGACGAGTTCCCGGTCGACATGGCCCAGGGCCGTCGCCGCCCGCGGTGGATGTGGGTGGCCACCCACGGCGACCGTCTCATCGGCCGCCTGTCCTGGTGGTGTCGTGACCAGGACGACCACCCCCTCCTGATGGACGTGTTCGACGTCGTGGACGCCCCCGACGTGGATCGGGTCGCCGTGGCCGAGCACCTGGTGCGCACCGCGGCCGCCACCGTCCTCGGTGAGGGCACGATCTGGCCCGAGTACCTGCGTTTCCTTCCGGCCGACTGGCGTGAGGACCCCGAACAGCGGCCCATGGTCGAGGACCTGATGGCCGCCTTGGAGAAGACCGGGGGTCGGCCGCTCACCGAGCGGCTGCGCTTCGAGTGGCGGGAAGGTTCCCGCGAACCCGTGGTCGGCGACCGGCTCCGGTTCCGCGAGATCACCGACACCACGGAGATCCTGGACCTCATGGTCCGGGCCCTGGACGGCACCTTGGACCGCCACGACCAGGCCGACCTGCGGGAGAAGTCCGCGCGCGAGGTCGCCGAGGCCAACTTCGCCGACGAGTTCGCCGCCTACACCACGCCTCGTTCGTGGTGGCGGGTGGCGGCGCTGCCCGACGGCGAACCGGTCGGGTTCGTCATCCCGGCCCGCAACGCCTACCATCCGATCATCGCCTACATCGCCGTGCTTCCCGAGCACCGTGGCAACGGGTACATCGACGACCTGCTCGCCGAGGGCGGTCGCGTGCTGCGGGAGACGGGCGTGGACCACGTTCGGGCCGCCACGGACCTGGGCAACGTACCGATGGCCCGTGCCTTCGAACGCGCCGGTTACGACACCATCAGCGGGATGGTCACCATGGTGTGGAACGAGCACTCCCCCGCCTGACGACATGTGGGTGGGTCGTCCACGGACGACCCACCCGGGTTCCGATTCAGCCCCGTGGCACCGGATCCCGACCCTCTGAGGGGATCGGTTCGGCCTTCCCACCGGGTCCATAGGTCATCCGGCGCAGGAAGGTCTCCGCGGGGCCGCGCACACCGAACCGGTCCATGATGGCCGCGATCACCACGGTGACCGCCCAGACCGCCGCGCCGAGCAGCACCGCCTGGGCGTCGTCGAGTCCCGCGCCGATGTTCAGCGTGTACGGCATGAGGAGCGCGACCCAGGCCACGGACTGGAGCAGATAGCAGGTCATCGACCGCTGCCCGGTGGCGGCGAGCGCCCGTACGAGGGGCCCGCGGCGGTCCCCGATGGCGACGGCGAGCACCGCGATGAGCGCGGCGTACCCGAATCCACCGGCGTATCCGGACACCACGTGCAGCCACTTGACGGCGATCGACAGGACCGGGTCGGGCTGCCAGACCCGCACCATGACGAACATCTGGGGCAGGGCGCCGATCACGGCGGCGACGATGCCCACCAGGGCGACCCGACGCAGGAACCGCAGGTGTCGTTCGGGTTCCTCCATGAGACGTCGACGTGCCGCCCAGACCCCGACGGTGAAGGGCAGGACCGAGATGCCGAGCATGAGCACGGTCATCACCGGCCAGATGGCGAGCCGCATGATCAGGTCCGTCAGCGGGGTGACCTCCATGGCCTGCTGTTGGGCGTCGCTCGCGGAGAGGCCGGCCTCGAACACCGCGTACACCAGCGTTCCCACGGACGCCCAGGCCAGACCGGTGGCGAGCAGACGCCGGTCGGTACGGTGCAGCACCCCCGCCAGTAGGAGGGCGATGAGCCCGTAGACCGCGATGATGTCCCCGTAGAAGAGGAGCAGGGTGTGCAGGAAGCCGATGACGACCATCCAGCGGCCACGTCGGCGCACGAGGGAACGCACCCACGGCCAGGGGCGGCCCTCGGCGGTTCGGCGCAGGTAGATCTGGGCGAGCCCGTAGCCGAACAGAGCGGCGAACATCGGGTAGCCGCGAGACTCGGCGAACAGGGTCATGAACGCGGTGACCGTGGTGTCCAGGGTTCCGACCAGGTCGAGGCCCTCGCCCGTACCGGCGATCTGGCGGAACATGTGGGCGTGCACGGTGGCGATGACCAGCAGCATGAAGCCGCGGGCGAGGTCGGGAGCGAGGGAGCGTCGGGCCGGTGGGGTACCCGTCGTCCCAGGTGGTGATGGCGTGCCGTTCATGGGTGACTCCGTTCCTCGGCGCCTCACTAGGCTACGATGGCGTATCTTATGTGATCACACGATACGCGATCGTTTCTTATGAACGGACGTACATGAATGACCACAAGCGGCCGGCCGCCAAGACCACGCGCCGGCGCGGTCGGGAACTCCTCGACGCCATCCACCAGGCCGTACTCCTCGAAGTCGCCGAGACCGGTCTGCCCGGCCTCACCATGGAGGGGATCGCCCGTCGCGCGGAGACCGCCAAGACCTCGCTCTACCGGCGCTGGACCTCGCCGGAGGACATACTCATCGAGGCCCTCCGGGAGCGCTACCCGCGTGAGAACCCCACGGCCGACGCCGGCGGCCTACGAGAAGACCTGGTCGCGGCGATCGGACTCATGCGCGAACTCATGGGCGATCGGATCCTGGGACCCGCGATGCTGGCGGTGAACTCCGAGGCCATGGTGCGTCCCGAACTCCACCGGCGGATGTGGACGGAGGTGTACGACCCTCAGGGCGAACGCTTCACCCGGCGCGTGATGGAGCACTACGCCGCCCTCGGGCACATCGACCCGGCCAGGGTCAACGACCTCACCGCCGACATCGGCGAGTCCCTGATGTTGAAGTACGCCGTGGACCACCCCGGCGAGCTCCCACCGAAGGGCTACGAGGAACGGATCGTCGACGAGGTCCTGCTGCCCGTCCTGGGAGTACGGTCCTGACCACACGAAGACGCCCCACACCCGGGTTGGCGGGGGTGGGGCGCGGGTAGGGAGATCCTTTGTACTCGATCTCGAATCCTGGGGGAAGCCCGTGAACGCCGTGCTGTTCGACATGTTCGGTGTGGTCGCCATGGACCAGTCGGTGAAGGTCCGCGAACAAATGGTGGAGTTCTCCGGCCACGACCACGACTCCTTCTGGGAGGCCTACTGGGCGCGGCGGCAACCCTATGACCGGGGCGACCTCGATGGTCCCACGTACTGGAAGACGGTCGGTGAGCGTCTGGGCGCTCCCTTCACCCCCGAACAGGTGGAGCACCTGATCACCCTGGACCTGGACAGCTGGTCACGGATCAACGACGAGTCCGTCGAGGTGGTGCAGGGGCTGGCCGCGTCGGGCAGAGCCGTCGGGTTGCTGTCGAACATCCCCGAAGACCTCGCGAAACGGTTCGAGGAACGCTTCCCCGAAGTGCTCGACCTGTTCCCTGTGCTGGGGTTGTCCTGCCGGATCGGGCACGCCAAGCCCGAGACCGCGGCCTTCGAGTGGTGTCTGGAACGGTTGGGGTCCCCCGCCGAGGGCGTCCTGTTCGTGGACGACAACGCCACCAACGTGGCGGCCGCGCGGGACCTGGGGCTGCGGGGGCACCGATTCACGACGGTGTCCGACCTACGATCGGCGCTGGCGCACGGATGAGCCCCCGCGGCGGTACTCCCGGCGCGTCCGGTGGAAGCCGGACGCGCGGCTCGGCGGTCGGTTCTCAGGCGTCGAACTCGCGGAGGAGTTCGGCGACCTTCTCTGGCTGCTCGTAGAGGGACAGGTGCCCGGCGCCCTCGATGGTGCGCACCTGGGTGTGCAGGAAGCGGCGGGCCGGTCCGTGCAGTCGCGCGGGTGAGAAGAACGGGTCGTGCGACCCGGTGGCCACGGTGACCGGGGTTCCGGCCCAGGCCCTGAAGAACTCCCCGTACAGAGGAGTCGGTGTGGAGTTGGTGCGGCAGTGGCGGGCCACCAGCGTCAGCCACTCGGCCTCGGAACGGTACTCGGCGCAATCGGTGTCCGTGGACGGACCGCTGAGGAACTCGATCAGTCGGGTGCTGTTCTGCTCGTTGGGGTGGATCATCCACGGCAGGGTGACGCGCATCGACTCCGAGCTGACCCCGGCGGCCGTCAACCCGGCGGGGTTGAGCAGCATCAGTCCGGCGACCAGCGGGCTCGGGGTCGAGGACAGCGCGATCGCGGCGCCCCGGGAGTGTCCCAGGAGGATGACCGGGCGGTCGGTGATCTGCGGTAGGAGTTCGTCGAGCCACTCACCGTAGGCCTCCGTCCGGGAACCGGCGTTGCGCTTGTTGCAGCTCAAGCCCGGCTGTCCCGGAGGGTCGACCAGCAGTACCGGCCGGTCCGCGGCGAGCGCGCGGGCGGCGGGGACCGTGGTGGCGGCGTTGAAGTTGGTGCCCGACAGGACCAGGACCGGGGTTCCGGACCCGCCCAGGGCACGAAAGGCCTGTGTGGGCCCCAGGCCGGTCTCCACGGGTGGGAGGGGCCCGAGGTCGGGCCACCGGCTCAGGGCCTTGTGACACCAGGCGTGCACGGAACGCTCGGCGTTCTCGGAGCGATAGACGCGCGCGGCGCGACGGGGGACAACGGTCATGGATCTGATTTCGCGTAGAGAGCTGAGGTGTTCGCCGACCTGATTTCCCGGCGCACCAAGAGAGGACTGTACGCCTCTGCCGGGCGCCTGGCCACTTCAGAGGGCGAGCCCCCGAAAAGGTGTCGCCCGGCAGTGGCGTCCAGCGGATTCATACCCCCGCCGAAGTGCCCATTGGTGGGCATGTTCTCCCTGGTACGGGGGTCGATGATCCCGACCGGAAACGGTCATCGAGCCCCAAAGAGGTTTATTTTCGACTCTGATCGGTCGATACCGGAATCGGCCCTGTGATGGGCTTTCTCGATGATCGGATGAACCATCGACGGGAAACGGTCTCCACGGTGATTTGGGGTCCGAGTAGGAACGGAACGGTGAGTCCCGACAGCTGTCACATCTGTTGACACCCGTAGTGGGACACGCCACCCTGTCGGCATGGACGGTGACGCGGTGGACTTCGTCAGAGCCGACGTGGAGCGGGTGTGCGCGGAGTTCGCGGACTTGGCCCCGGCGGTGCGGCTGCGCAAGCTCGCCGAGCTGCGAGCGGTCTTGGACCAGACCCTTGACCAGGCGACGGCCGCGGCGATGGGCGACGCCCGATCCGAGGGGTGGGGACTGCGCCGTATCGCGGCGTTCTCGTCCGTCTCCCACGAGCAGGTACGGCGCACCCTCGCCGCAGCAAGCGAGGGTTCCCAGGAGTGAGGGGCCCTACTGGGGGGCGGACAAGATACGCCGGAAAGGGGCAACGGGCATCTTCAGGCCGCACTCCCGAAGGTCCGGCAACAGGACAAGTAACCCGTGAGTAGCTACGTGGTCAGGGTTGTTCTCCCAGGCCCAGTTCGCGCCCGGTCGGGCACGGGTAGGTCGTTTCGCAGGTCAGGCAGCGCCGCTCGCGCTCTCGTAGAGGTAGCAGGCGTGCAACTCGCGCTGGGCCTGGAGCAGGACCAGCCGGCCTCGGCCACGGCCTCCATGGCGGCGTCGGTGCGCGGCGCCTGGGCCAGGAGCTGGCGCTGGACGTGGTCCTCGGCCCGCAGGGCGGGGTGGGTGTAGGTGGCGGCGTCGCACTCGTCCAGGCCGAACACGTCCAAGGCGTTGGCGTAGTACAGGGCCGTCCACAGCGCCTCGGCCGGGACGAGCCAGGTGGTCGCGTCGGGGGCTTGGCCGTGCAGGGCGTCCGCCAGTTCCTGGAGGGCGGCCGGGAGCGGTGGCGGGGTGGGGTCGGTGCGGGCAAGGGTATCCAGCAGGGCGGCGAGGTGGCGGGGGTCAACGGCGACGGTCTCGTGGAACACGCGGGGGTTCTCCTTCTTCGGGGGAGGGGGTGTCAGATGCTGATCATCAGCCGGTGGCCGGTGGGCAGCACGCCTTCTCCGACATGGTCTTCGGCATCTTCAAGATGCTCGGCTACCGCTTCTCCCCGCGCTTCAAGGACCTGGAGGACCAGCGGTTCTGGAAGGCCCAGATGCCCGGCGCCGAGGCGGCGGGCGGGTACGGGCCGCTGGAGGCGCTGGCCCGCAACAAGGTCAATGTGAAGAAGGTCCTCACGGCCTGGCCGGACATGCTGCGGGTGGCCGGCTCGCTGGTCACCAACCAGGTTCGGGCCTACGACCTGCTGCGGATGTTCGGCCGCGAGGCCCACCCCACCCCGCTGGGGCAGGCGTTCGCCGAGTACGGGCGGATCGCCAAGACCCTGCACCTGCTCGCCGTCGTCGACCCGATCGACGACACCTACCGGCGGCAGATGTACAAGCAGCTCACCGTCCAGGAGTCCCGCCACAAGCTCGCCCGCGACATCTGCCACGGCAAGAAGGGCACCATTCACCAGGCGTACCGCGACGGGATGGAGGACCAGCTCGGCTCGCTCGGCCTGGTCCTCAACGCCGTGGTGCTCTGGACCACGCGGTACATCGACGCAGCGGTCGCCCAGCTGCGGGCCGAGGGCCACGAGATCCGGGACGAGGACGTGGCACGGCTGTCCCCTCTGAAGCACAAGAACCTCAACGTCCTGGGCCGCTACAGCTTCACCGCCTCCACCCCGGCGGGCGGCGGTCTGCGGCCGCTGCGCGACCCGGAAGCGGTCGAACTGGACGAGGACGACGACGGTCAGGAGTGAGCCTGTGGTCGTCCTCGGGCTGTCCGGCAAGCGGGGGTCAGCGGCAGCACCCGGCCTGGTCCGGGTCCTGGAACGTGGTGGTGAGCGGGCGGCCGACGGCGAGGGCCTGCTCCACGCGCACGGCGGTGGCCTGGGGGTGCTGGGCCAGCCACGGAGCGGCGGCCCCGGCGGAGGCGAAGAAGTGAACCAGGTTGCAGAACGCCGAGCGCACGGACGTCATGTCGTCGGGGATGACGAGGGAAACGACCGCGGTGGCCGGCTCAAGGTCCCTGATCCGGTCGTCCTCCACGGTGAGCCGGACGGGGGTGCCGGTGGTGTGGCAAGGGGAGGTGACCTGGGCGGGGCGGCCCAGGACGGTGGGGAACATCAGGGTGTCCAGGGCGCACCAGGTGTACAGCTGGCGTCCGTCGACGGTGAAGCGGTGCGGGGTAGGGCTGAGGGTGATGCCACTGCCGACGATGCGGCCGACCGGGTCGTATTCGGTGTCCGGCAGCGTGGTCAGTGCCTCGCGGATCTCTTCTTCGCTCCGGCCGGTGGCGTCGGCGAGGTCGCCGGTGGTGACGGGCCGGCCCTGGCTGAGGAGTTTCAGCAGGGCGCGCCACAACCACGGGCGGGTCTGTGCGCTGCTCGCGGCGCTGAAGGCCCGGGTGAGCCGGTTGGCGAGCTGGCCGGGATCGACGTCCATAGTGTCGTGCCTTTCAGGGGGAAGAGGTCAGGAGGCGCAGCAAGAGAGCTTGGTGACGTCGCGGGTGTAGGTCTGGGCGGCCAGCTTCAGGCCCTCGGCCATGGTCAGATATGGGCACCACAGGTCGGCCATCTGCTGCACGGTCATCTCGTTGGCCAGGGCGTAGACGGCGGTGGCGATGACGTCGCCGGCGCCGTCGGCCAGGACGTGCGCGCCGAGCAGGCGGCCGGTGGCGGCGTCGGCGACGAGCTTGATCAGGCCCCGGGTGTCGCGGTTGACCAGCGCGCGCGGCACGTACTCCAGTGGCAGGACGCGGCAGTCGCACGTGTAGCCCTGGGCGATGGCTTCGGCGTCGGTCAGGCCGGCGGAAGCGATCGCGGGGGTCGTGAAGGTGACCCGCGGCAGGTGGTGGTAGTCCACCGTGCGCCCGGCACCGTCGAAGGCGTTGTCGGCGATCAGGGCGCCGTGGGCGGAGGCGACGTAGACGAACTGCGGGTGCCCGGTGACATCCCCGGCCGCCCAGATCCGCGGGTTGGCCGTACGCAGCTGCTCGTCGACGACGACTTCACCGCGCTCACCGGTTTCGACTCCGACCGCGTCCAGGTCCAGGCCGTCGGTGACCGGACGACGTCCGGTGGCCACCAGCAGCTCGGCGGCCCGCAGTTGAAGCTCGCGGCCGTCACCGGTGCGCGCGGTGGCCACGGCCCCGTCGGCCTTCCGGCGCACCGCGGTCAGACGCGTGTGGGTGTGGACGGTGATGCCCTCGTCCGCGAAGACGTCCTCCAATGCGGCCGAGATCTCGGGTTCCTCACCGGAGGTCAGTCGGCTACGGGCCACCACGGTGACCTTGGTGCCCAGGCGGGCGAACAGCTGGGCCTGCTCCAGACCGACGTACCCGGCACCCAGGACCAGCAGGCTTTCGGGCAGTGCGTCGAGATCCATGGCGGTGGTGGAGGTCAGGTAACCGGCCTCCTGAAGCCCGTCGACGGGCGGCGCCCACGGGGCGGAGCCGGTGGCGATCAGGTAGTGCGCGGCCTCGATGCGGCGGCTACCGCCGCCGTCGGCCGGCGCGACGTCCAGGGCGGGGTTGTCCCGGTCGCCGGTGAAACGGGCGGTGCCGGGCAGGATATCCCAGCCGTACTCGGCGGCCAGGTCCGTGTACTTCTGTGCCCGCATCTCCTGGACCAGCGTGTCCTTGCCCTCGATCAGCACGTCGAATGCCACCGGCCCGGCCTCGGTGCGGATGCCGGGGAAACGCTGTCCCTCCAGCGCGCTGCGGCGGGCCTCGGCGGCGGCCAGCAGCGCCTTGGACGGCACGCACCCGGTGTTCACGCACGTGCCGCCGGTGGTGGCCCGCTCGACCATCACCACCGAATGCCCTTTGCGCCGCGCGGCGATCGCGGCGGCGAACGCCCCGCCGCCGGAACCGATGACCGCCAGGTCGTAACCGTGGTCCGCTGCGCTCACCGCAGCACCTCCTCGCCTGCGGCCCCGTGTGATCGGAACCGTTCTATGCGCTTTGCCGAATAGCTCTTGAGGCCATACTATGCGGATAGGCGAATAATTCCAGTTGTGGAGGCCCCATGCCCACCCGCACCACGGCCCTGGTTTCCCCGGTCCGCGACGCCGCCGAGGAGGTGCCGTGCACCCATCTGGACACGGTGGCGAAGTTCTTCCGCGCACTGTCGGACCCCACCCGCCTGAAGCTGCTGGAGTACACCCTTCGCGGCGAGCGCACCTCCGCCGACTGCGTCGCCTATGCAGGCATCTCCCAGCCGCGCGTGTCCGTGCACCTGTCCTGCCTCACCGACTGCGGTTACGTCACCGCCCGCCGCGACGGCAAGAAGCTGCGCTACTCGGTCGGCGACCCGCGCGTCGCCGACCTGATCGTGCTCGCCCGCTCGCTGGCCGCGGACAACGCCGCCGCCCTGACCTGCTGCACCCGCATCCCCGAAAACCAGGACTGACCGAAGGGAGCGATCCCGGCATGCCCATCGCAGACCGGCCCTCGCACCGCGACAAGGAAACCTCCGGCACCGGCACGGTGGCGGCCGGGATCGGCGCCGCCGTCCTGATGATCGTCTGCTGCGCCGGACCCGCCCTCGTCGCAGCTGGCGCCCTCACCGGAATCGGTGGCTTCCTCGGTAACCCATGGGTGATCGCCACCGCCACCGTCGTCGTCCTGGTGGTGGTCGCGGTCACCACTCTTGCCCGTTGCCGCCGCTCCGGCCGCGACGCCTGCTGTTCACCGACACGCACCGAAGACCGCGCCAAGGATCACCGCCGCTGACCTCCGCCCTGCCGCGTGACGAGGTCTCTCGCAAGCCGAAACCCGCAGCTGACAGCCGTGATCAAGTGCTTAGCGCCAACCGCTGTACCGCTGGTCCCCAACACCGGTAAGTTCGGTGCGGCGTCCGCCGGACAGCTCCGGCACGTGCTTGTACAGCGTCGACCGGGAGACGCCGAGCAGGCGGGCGATGGAGGCCACGGAGTTGTCGGGGCGGCTCAGCAGGTCGCGGGCGTGGCGGATCTGCTCCGGGGTCATGGCCGGGGGCCGTCCCAGGCGTTTTCCGGCCGCGCGGGCGGCGTCGAGTCCTTCGTGGGTGCCCTCGACGATGAGTTCGCGGATGAACTCGGCCAGGGCGGCGAAGACGTGGAAGACCAGGCGCCCGCCGGGAGTGGTGGTGTCCAGGGCTTCGTGCAGGGAGCGGAAGCCGATCCCGGCGCGGCGCAGGTCGCCCACGAGGGTGATGAGGTCCTGGAGGGAGCGGGCGAGCCGGTCCAGGGCGGGGACGACGAGGGTGTCGCCGGGGCGCAGGTAGGCCAGGCACGCTTTCAGCTCCGGGCGCTGGGCGTTCTTCCCAGACTTGACGTCGGCGAACACCTTGACGCACCCCGCGGCTTCGAGCGCGCGGAGCTGGCGGTCGAGCTTGGGGTGTCGGTAAGGAGCGTGTCATCAGGTGCCAACTAACCCGCGAGTAACTTAGCTGGGGCCGCGCCGGATGTCGTACTTCTGGAAACTGACGTTTCCGGAAGTAGACTGCGGGGGTGACTTCTGGAAACACGACCCCTGGCCCGCAGCAGCCCTCCGATTCGACTTCTGGAAACACACGGACCGGGCGGCCCCGCCACACCCCCGACCTTCCCGGCGACCTCGCGCACGAACTCACCGCCTTCACCGAACGATTGGCTGTCGCCACCGACCTGGGTCCGGCCACCCGGGACAAGTACCGGCGCAGCACCGCCTCCTTCCTGACCTGGCTGGCCGAGACAAGGGAGGCCGGTGCCCTGGACGGCGACCCCCTCACCGATGCGGCCGCGCGGGACTGGGCGGTGCGTGACTGGCGCCGGCACCTGAAGAACACCCGCACCGGCCGGGGCACCCACCTGGGCGCGGCCACCATCAACAACCGCCTGGCCGCCGTGGACGCGTTCTTCGCCCTGCGCGGCTCCGGCCGCCCCGCGGTGGTGCGCGAACACCTGGCACGCCCCAGCGCCCCCCGCGCCCTGGACCAGCGCGCGCTGTTGCGGTTCCTGCGCACCGTGGCCCGCGACGCCACCCCGCGGGACCGGTCCATCTGCCACCTGGCCTACTACACGGGCCTGCGCATCGCCGAGATCGTCGCCCTGGACACGGCCGACATCCGCCTGTCCGCACGCCGGGGCAGCGTGCGGGTGCGCGGCAAGGGGCGGTTCGGCGGCAAGGACCGCACCGTGCCCCTGCACGCCCAGGCCCGGACCACCCTGGAGGAGCTCTTGGACGGGCTCGGCCGACCCACCGCTGGCCCGCTGATCCGCAACCGCGACGGCGGGGCGCTGTCCACCCGCGCCGCCAACGCGGTGGTCACCGCCCTGGGCGCCGCGGCGGGGATCGGCCCCGCCGACGACGGCGAAGCCTTCGGGCCGCACGTGCTGCGCCACACCTTCGGCACCGACCTCGTGCGCGGCCGCAGCGACCTCGCCTCCGCGCCGGTGGACGTGGTCCTGGTCGCCGAGCTGATGGGCCACACCGACCTCAACACCACCCGCCGCTACACCCTGCCCAGCGAGGCGGACAAGGCCCGTGCTCTGGACACCCTCACCAGCGATCGGTGAGAGGGGTCCGTTGCGCGTTCAGCTGTTCTGGGCCTGGCGGCACCGTTCGCACAGCAGACGGCGTGCGGGTTCTGCGCGTTCCACTGCCCCGGGGCTGGCGGGGCGGCTCAGGACGTGGGCGGTCTCATGGGCGTGGTCGACGCACAGGGCCGCTCCGCAGACTTGGCAGATGCCCACTGCCGTGCGCTGTTTGCCTTCGTGGGCGCAGTCGTAGCACTGCATGGTTCCCCTGTCGTCGGTGTTCGAGCTCTGGAGCCGTCGCGCTGGTCCGGGTCCCGGGTGCGGCCAGAGGCTGCACCCGGGGCGCCGGGTCCCGGGTGCCGTGTCAGGGCTTGGAGTCGGGTGCGATCTCCGCGAGCAGTTCCTCGATCCGCTTCTTGATCTCGTCGCGGATGGGGCGCACTGCTTCCACGCCCTGTCCGGCGGGGTCGGGCAGTTCCCAGTCGAGGTAGCGCTTGCCGGGGAAGATGGGGCAGGTGTCGCCGCAGCCCATGGTGATGCACACGTCGGAGGCTTCGACGGCGTCGATGGCCAGGAGTTTGGGGTGCTCACTGGTGATGTCGATGCCGACCTCGGCCATGGCCTGGACCACGGCGGGGTTGAGGGTCTCGGCGGGTGCGGACCCCGCCGAGCGCACCTCGACGCGTCCCTGGGACAGGTGGGTGAGCCAGGCCGCGGCCATCTGGGAGCGGCCGGCGTTGTGCACGCACACGAACAGCACGGACGGTGTGGTGGAGTCGGTCATGGTCGTGGCCTCTACTTCGTCTCGGTGGCGGACGTCAGAGCGAGGTCATCCACCAGGTCGTGGATGCGGGTGTCGATGGCGTCGCGGATGCGGCGCAGCTCCGCGAGGGGTGCGCCGTGCGGGTCGGGTGTGGGCCAGTCCAGGTAGCGGCGGCCCGGGACGACGGGGCAGGCGTCGCCGCAGCCCAGGGTGATGACGACGTCGGCCGCCTGGACGACCTCCTCCGTCAACGGCTTGGGGTAGGCGGGACCCAGGTCGGCCCCCACCTCGCCCAACACCCGGGCCAGGTCCGGTTCCACCTGCGCGACGGGGTCGGTGCCCGCGGAGGAGACCGTGACCTGACCGGGGGCGCGGTGGGCGAGCAGCGCGGCGGCGATCTGGGAGCGCCCCGAGTTCTGGGTGCACACGAACAGCACCCGCACGGGGCGGGAACCGGGCGCCTGCTGAACGGCGGCCAGGGCGCCCAGGCGCTCGGCTGCCAGGCGTTCGGCCAGCACGTTCAGGTGGGCGCTGACCCGGGCCGTGGCGGCCAGGCGCTGGTAGGAGTCGACGATGAGCGCCTGCACGGTCTCGGTGGAAAAGCGCCCCTGGTGGCGTGCGGCCAGCCGGGCGGCGCCCATGTCGACGCGCTCGTGCAGGAGCGGTCGGGGCTCGGGTGTGGTCATAGTCGGGGTTCCTCTGTGAGAGAAGAGGCCACTGACGCGTCGCATCAGCATCGAATGATGAGATAGTATCAGGCCATGCTGATATCAGAGAATACTGATCTGATCAGGGCGTTGGCGGATCCGCTGCGGATGCGGATCGTGACGCTGCTGGCCCGCGAGACCCTGTGCACGAACCACCTCATGGAGGAGACCGGGGCGCGGCAGACCAACCTGTCCAACCATCTGCGGATCCTGCGCGAGGCCGGGGTGGTCGAGACCGAGCCCTGCGGCCGGTTCACCTACTACCGGCTCCGCCCCGAGGCGCTGGAGACCCTGTCCGAGGGGCTGTCCGGGCTGGCCGCCACGGCCCGCTCCACCGGCGCCGACCAGAACAGGAGGCCCTGCTGATGGCCCCGACCGACAACACGACCGTCGCGGGCACCTCCGTGGTCGCGGGGCTCTCGGTCCTGGACCGGTTCCTGGCGGTGTGGATCCTGCTCGCCATGGCCGTGGGCCTGGGCCTGGGCCGGGTGGTCCCCGGCCTGAACGAGGCCTTGGCGGCGATGGAGGTCGGCGGGATCTCGCTGCCCATCGCCCTGGGCCTGCTGATCATGATGTACCCGGTGCTGGCCAAGGTCCGCTACGACCGCCTGGACACCGTCACCCGCGACACCCGGCTGCTGGTGTCCTCCCTGGTCATCAACTGGGTCGTCGGCCCGGCCGTGATGTTCGCCCTGGCGTGGATCTTCCTGGCCGACCTGCCCGAGTACCGCACCGGCCTGATCATCGTCGGCCTGGCCCGCTGCATCGCCATGGTCATCATCTGGAACGACCTGGCCTGCGGGCACCGCGAGGCCGCCGCCGTCCTGGTGGCCCTGAACTCCGTCTTCCAGGTCCTGGTCTTCGGTGTCCTGGGCTGGTTCTACCTGGACCTGCTGCCCGGGTGGCTGGGCCTGGACACCGGCGGACTGGACGTCTCCCCCTGGCTGATCGCCCTCAACGTGGTCATCTTCCTCGGCATCCCGCTCGTGGCCGGGTTCCTCACCCGCACGCTCGGCGAGCGCAGGATGGGCCGGGAGCGCTACGAGTCGGCGTTCCTGCCCCGGATCGGCCCCTGGGCGCTGTACGGGCTGCTGTTCACCATCGTCCTGCTCTTCGCCCTGCAAGGGGAGAGGATCACCAGCCAGCCCCTGGACGTGGTGCGCATCGCCGTGCCGCTGCTGGCCTACTTCGTGATCCTGTGGTTCGGCAGCTTCGCCTTCGGCAAGGCGATCGGGATGAATTACGACCGCACCACCACGCTGGCCTTCACCGCGGCGGGCAACAACTTCGAGCTGGCCATCGCGGTGGCGATCGCCACGTTCGGCGTCACCTCCGGCCAGGCCCTGGCCGGAGTGGTCGGACCGCTGATCGAGGTGCCCGTGCTCATCGCCCTGGTCTACGTCTCCCTGGCCTGGCGCAAGCGCTTCGCCCCCGCACGCCGGTAGACGATCGCGTTCGGGAGCGCAGAGCGCTAAGACGCGGTCCTGCGCTCCCCGCGGCTGTGGACCGCCTGGCAAGACGAGAAGGGGAGGAACATGTCCACCGAACACCACCTGGTCGACGTCGCCGTCATCGGCGGCGGCCAGGCGGGCCTGGCCGCCGGGTACTTCCTGCGCCGCGCCAAGGCCGAATTCGTCATCCTGGACGCCGGCGACCGTCCGGGAGGTGCGTGGCCCCGGTACTGGGACTCGCTGCGCCTGTTCTCCCCGGCCGCGCACAGCATGCTCCCGGGGTGGTGGATGCCCGAGGAGCAGGGGCAGGAGTACCCTTCGGCCTCTCATGTGGCCTGGTACCTGGCCGAGTACGAACACCGCTACCACCTGCCCGTCCACCGCCCGGTCCGGGTGGGGCAGGTCGAGCGGGCCGAGGACCGGCTGCGGCTGCGCACGGACGCCGGTACCTGGCTGGCCCGGCGGGTGATCAGCGCCACCGGCACCTGGAGCGCCCCCCACATCCCGCACGTCCCGGGCCGGGACGCCTTCGAGGGCCAGCAGCTCCACACGGTGGACTACCGCGGCCCCGAACGGTTCGCCGGGCAGCGGGTGGTGGTCGTGGGCGGGGGCAACTCCGCCGCGCAGATCCTCGCCGAACTCTCCGAGGTCACAACGACCACCTGGGTCACCTCCCGGCCGCCCCGGTTCCTGCCCGAGGACGTCGACGGGCGGGCCCTGTTCGCCATCGCCACCCGGGCACAGCACTCACCCGTTGCGGGCGTGGCGGACCTGGGCGACATCGTGGTCGTGCCGAGCGTTCGCCGGGCACGCGAGCGCGCAGCCCTCAAAGCCGAGCCTATGTTCGACCGCCTCACCCGCACCGGCGTGGCCTGGGCCGACGGCACCGCACTGGAGTGCGACGCCGTTCTGTGGTGCACGGGATTTCGCCCGGTGCTCGACCACCTTCACCCCTTGGGCCTAGTAGGCGCACAGGGGCGGGTCGCGGTGCAGGGGACCCGGTCGGTGGCCGAACCGCGCCTGCACCTGCTGGGCTACGGGGACTGGACCGGGCCCGCCTCGGCCACCCTCATCGGTGCGGCGCGCACCGCCAAGGCGACCGTCGCCCAGATCACCCGGGAGCTGGAGTCCGAGGCGCCGCCCCGAACCCGGTGAGGTGGGCGCGCGCACCGCGCGCGGTGGCGCGGTAGACCCCCGGCGCATCGGTGGGTTCGGCGTAGTCCAGGGACTCCAGCCTGCCCCACGCCGCCGACGCGGTCATGGGCATGTTGAACGCACGTCCGTGCTGCCCCACCGACCTGCTCGCCGGCGTCACCACCCGCACCCTGACCGACGCGGCCCTGGAAGCGGTTCGCGGTATCTACGCCCAGGGCATCGCCACCGGCCACACCACCTTCGAGACCGAGGCGCCCGCCGTCGAGGACCGGAAGGACAGGTGGCTCCCCGCGCACCGCTGGGCCGCCGCTTCACCGGTCTCGTCTCGCGCGGTCTACGCCGGGGTCGCCCAGACCTCGGTCTTCCCCGAGAACCGCGCCAGCCTGGCCCTGCACCACCCACCACGGCACCTGGCGCGACACCGTCCTGGTCGAACGTCGACGCCCGCAAGCCCAACCGGCCCCCTAGCCCACAAACATGAAGGTATCGGCGCCCGCCCACCCTGCGGCGACCGGGGGAACCACTCCGGTGCCCCATCGCCCACAGCCCGCTGAGCCGCCCTCACATGAGGTGGATCAGCCGCCCAAGGCCAAGCGGTTGCCCATGTTCAGACGGATGTCGCCGTAGGGGTTCATGTTCGAGGAGAACAGCGGTGTGAGCCCGCGCCGGTCCTGGGCCGTCAGCGCGTTCTCCCACTCGGGTTCGGCCAGCACCTGTTGGAGCATCAGCGTGTTCACGTACACCAGGCACGCCTGGAGGATGTGCAGGGCGAGCATGGTCAGCTCCTGCTCCTCGCGCCGGTTGGAGGACAACTCGCCGGTCTTGCCGTAGAGGATCTCGCCGTGGATGCCGTGGGAGTTCTCCACCACGTTCAGCCCCGAGCCCACCTCGTACTGCAAATCGCGGTCGCGCAGGTAGCGCGCGCAGAACGCGGTCTTCTCCGCCCGGCCCACCTCCAGCATCGCCGCGTAGGTGGGGTGGGAGGCGTTGCGGGTGAAGCGGCGCAGGATCGCCTCGGTGGAGGCGGTGCCCAGCCGGATCGCGGTGGCGTACTTGATCATCTGGTCGTACTGCTGGGCGATCAGGTCCCAGCGGATCGGCCGGGTCATCGCCGGGCGCAGGTTCGGGTAGGTCTGAAGGTCGCCGCGGTCGGGCCGGTAGAGCTTGACGCGGTTGATCTGCTTGATGCGCGGCAACAACTTGAACCCCAGCAGACGGGTGATGCCGAACCCGATCTCGGACTGACCGTGGGAGTCGACGTAGTTGGCCTCCACGTTCATCGAGGTGCCGTGCCGCATCGCCCCCTCCACCATGGCGTGCACCTCCGAGGCCGAGCACGACAGCAGCTGGGAGTGCACCGCCATCGACCGCTCCTCGATGTGCCAGTAGATGAGCACACCCCGACCCCCGTACCGCGAGTGCCACTCGGTGAACAGGTTCTGGTCGAAGGCCTTGACGTGCGTGGAGTCCGACCCGACCGCGGTCGAGCCCTGCCCCCAGAGCGCTTCGGAGCGGATCGCGAAGGTGGCGTTGGCGATGGCACGGGCAGCGCCCCGGGCCCCCTCGACGGTGAAGTAGCGGCGCCGGATGTAGCGCAGGTCGTCCTCGGAGTAGGCGTGCTCGCCCGCGGCCGCCCGACGCAGCCCGGTGTTGGTGCCGTAGGCATAGATCACCAGGATCAGGCGCTCCCACAGCTCCTCGGTCGTGATCACCTCGCGGGCGCCGACCCCGGTGAAGGCATCCAGCATCCCGGTGCGCAACGCGGTCTCCTTGAGCATGTCCAGCAAAGGGACCACACCCCACTGGGCGCGCACCGCCTTCTTCAACCTGCGCAGGTTGCGCGGCTCAGCGCGCGCCTCCAACGGAGAGAGGCTGATCGCCCCCGCCTTGCGCTCGGCGACCTCCACCCACCCCAGGCGGGGCAGCGCGTCGTTAAGGTGAGCCAGCTCGCTGACCATGTCGCCACGCAGGCGAGCGATGAACTCGCCCGAGTCCAACGGCTGGTTGAGCTTGCGGTAGTTCTCGACGCGCTTGTCGGCGAAGTCGGCCGGCAGATCCTCATCCGGGTTGCGCCACCGGTCGGCGCCCACCACCCAGATCTCCTTGCAGCGCAGCTGCTCGCGCAGGACCTGGAAGACCCCGCACTCGTACACGGTGCGCAGCACCCGCACCCGGCCGCGTTTGTCGGTGCGGTGCAGCAGCTCGCGCAGCTCGAAGGGGACGACCCCGTCGACGGGGATGTGCTCACCGGCGTCGTAGTAGGGGCGGTTGTTGGACACCTCCCGGTAGCGGCAGATCAGCTCCAGGGCCTTGACCAGCGGGCGGTGCACGTCGTTGGAGGAGCAAAACTCCAGCACGTCCAACAACTGGAGCAGCCCGGCGCGGTAGTGGTTGGAGTAGGAGGACTTGAACACGCGCTGCTTGTGCTGGCGGTAGCTAGTGCCCTTGGACCGGAACTCGGCCAGCAAATCCTGCAGGGTCTGCTCACCGCCGGCGGCCGGGTAGACCACCTCGCGCACCAGCGACTCCGGCGAGCCCACGGAGGCCTCGGCGATACGGAAGAGGATGTCCTCCTTGCCCGAGACCCGCTTGAGGTCGCGGACGAACTCCTCGGTCACGACCTTCTCCGCGCGGGCATTGATCCGATGCACCGTAGCGATCACCAGGTCGACCAGGGTGTCGGTGACCTCCCGCTCGCGCGAGAACAGCAGCGCCCCCAGCAGAGACACCTTGACCAGGGGCGGGTGGCCGCGCAGGTGCGAGGGCGCCTCAGCCGCGGCCCGGTCCCGCCACGCGGCCACCATCGTGGCCGGGATCCGCGCGAAGGCCCGGTGCGGCACACCCACGGCCCGCACCGCTTCCAGCTTCGTCTTCTCCGCGATCAGCGTCTTGAGGCTGACGTTGCCCGGGGCGTCCTTGATCTGCGCATACACCTCGGGTCCCTCCCCGGGCGCCGGTTCCTCGCCGGGGTCGTCGCTGGCCTGCCCGATCAGCGTGAGCATCCGCTCCACGACCTCGGCGGGCACCCCGCCCGCCGCGCGGGCCATCATCGCTTCCTCGGCCCGGCTCAGAGCCGAGCGCACGATCCGCTCGACGCGGGTCTTCTCCGGCGGCTCGATCAGCTCCTCACGGCAGTGCTCCAGCAGGCGCTGACGCACCCGGTCGGGGTCGCGCTCCTGGTCGCACACGTTCTCGGCCAGCCACAGCGTAACCTTCTCGGCGTCGGCGACCGAGCACTCACCAAAGCCGGTGAAGTCGCGGATCTCGGTGCGGTTCCGCTTGGCCGAACGGCCCTGCCAGTCGTAGAAGGCGATCTCGGAAGGCTCGACCTTGACCTGCCCGGCCACGTGGACGATAGCGTTGTCGGGCACCTCGCCGCGGCCGCGCGGGAACCGGCCGCGCCAGAGCAGGAAGCGCAGGGTCAGCGCGAACCCGAGCCGACTCGCCCCGCTCTTGTTCCGCAGCTGTGTGAGCTCGTCGGCTCCGAGGGTGAAGCTGTCCAAGAGTTCGTCCAGGTCCAGGTCCCGTGCCACCCGACCGTCTCCTGCCCGCGCGTGTCCTTGGCCGGGCGGTGCGCCCGGCTATCCCCGATCTTCGGGGGCCTTGGGGCGGGTTGTCCGGCGAACCCGTAAGTTACTCGCGGGTTAGTTGGCACTTGGTGACACGCTCCTTACCGACACCCCGAGCGGGGGAAACGCGCCATCTTCTGGTAGCACTTCAGCGCGAGCACCACGGCGAACAGCGCCTCGGGGGCGCTGGTGCGCTCGCGCGCCCACCCGATCTCGTCGGCGTTGGGAGTGAAGGACACGTGCAGCATCCGCGCAGAGGTCAACCTCTTGAACTGCGGGTAGGCCGTGCGCTCGATCGAGGTCACCGGTAGTCCTCTTCCGGCCAGGGGGTCATCGAACGTCGAACACGGTAGTGCGGTCGAAGAGGACACCTCCGACGCTTCACCAAATCGCAACCGAAAGGGCGCAGAACGTCACGTCTCAGCGGAGGGTGAGGTCGCTGGCCAGGCCGTTGCCCCTTTCTGGCTTATCTTGTCCGCCCCCCCTACTGGCCGGGGCGGGGTGCGCGCAGGGGGCGCAGCCGCCCGGCACCGATCTCGGGCGCGAGGTTGAAGTTGTAGCGGCCCAACAAGTTCAGGTGCTCGCTGCCCAGGGGGCTGAGGCGGGCGATGTCAGCGGCGTGCACGCGGGTGCCCTCGGCGCGGATCTGGGCGATGGCGCGGCCGATGTAGACGGTGTTCCACAAGATGACGACGTTGACCATGAAGCCGAGCGCGCCGAGCTGATCCTCCATGCCCTCGCGGTAGCGCTGGCGTAGCTCGCCCTTGTGGCCGTGGAAGATCTTGCGGGCCAGGGTGTGGCGGGATTCTTGGCGGTTGAGTTGGGTGTTGACCCGGCGTCTGAGGAGTTCGTCGTCGAAGTAGGAGGCCAGGTAGATCGATCGGTCCAGGCGTCCCAGTTCCATCAGGGCCCGGCCGATCGGGGTGGGGGTGCCGCCTCCGGCCAGGTAGCGGAACAGTTCGCTGGCTTTGACCGCCCCCGAGCGCAGGGAGGCGGCCACTCTCAGCATCTCGTCCCAGGAGTCGGTGATCAGGCCGGTGTTGATCCGGGTGCGGGTGAGGTTGTTGAGCGGGCCGTAGTCGGCCGCGGGGTCGGTGCGGTACAGCGTCGCCGATCCGGCGTCGGCCAGGCGGGGGGAGAACTGCCAGCCCATGAGACGGAAGATACCGAAGGCGATCTCGGAGGCCCCGGCGGTGTCGGAG
This sequence comes from Nocardiopsis sp. NPDC006832, assembly GCF_040635885.1. Classification (NCBI taxonomy): domain Bacteria; kingdom Bacillati; phylum Actinomycetota; class Actinomycetes; order Streptosporangiales; family Nocardiopsidaceae; genus Nocardiopsis; species Nocardiopsis sp. NPDC006832. Next base: position 85,936 of record NZ_JBEYLC010000018.1, read on the forward strand.
GTGATCTCGGTGGGGCGCAGCGAGGTCTCCTGCTCCAGCAGCCCTTCGAGGATGTAGTACCAGTCCTTGGGGGTGCCGGGGATGACGATGCCGTGGAAGCCGGTGAACTGGTCGCAGGTGAAGTTGTAGTAGGTCACCCCGCGGGCACCTTTGCCCTTGCCGAAGTACTTGGTGTTGGGTCCGGCGTTGATGGTCTTGACCGGGACGATGAAGCGCAGCCCGTCGGCGGAGGCCAGCTCGCCGCCGCCCCAGGCGGCCACGATGTCCAAACGTGAGTGGTAGTCGACCAGGTCGGCGTTGGCCGGGGTGAGGGTGGCCTCGCGGATGTAGTTCTGCTCGGTCCAGAACAGCCGGTCCAGGGACAGGGCCTGGCTGGCCTCGGAGACCATCGGGCGCATGCCGACGTTCATGGCCTGGGCGCACAGCACGGCGGCGATGGAGGTGATCATGTCCTCTTTGCGGGAGGGTGTCTGGCCGCCCACGTGGGTGAACCGGTCCAGGCACCCGGTCCAGGAGTGGACCTCCAGCAGCACTTCGGGGAAGTCCACGACGGGGACGCGGGCGGCCACATCGGCGCGCAGCGCGGTCAGTGAGGCGGGCTCGTCCAGGGCATCCAGGGCGGACAGTACGAGGTGGTCGCGGCCCTCGCGCTGCTCGATGCGCACCGAGGGGTTGGCCGCAAGGCCGTCGGCGAGCTGGCGGTAGGCGCCGTCCAGCCGATCGGCCCACCGGTGAAGGTCCACCCCGGGTGCGGGTGACAGGCCCAGGTCGCGGCACAGGCCGTCCCGGGCGCCCTCCCACGCGGGTCCGGCCAGAAGCCCGGCGGTGGGGTCGCCCCACTTGCCCAGGCCGGGCACGAACACCTCGTGGCGGCGCAGCGACTCGCGCAGCCGTTCGGCGGCGGCGACGGTGTAGGCGTCGGGGTCGAACTCACCGGCGTTGGGCCCGGTGGTGGGGAAGACGCGGCGCCGCCAGGCGGGGGTGAGGAAGGTGGTGGGCACGATCTTTGGGTCGACGCGGGTGCGGCGTTGGGGCAGGGTCCGTACGAAGTCCAGGGCGTCGATCACGTCGGCGCCGGCGGGGCTCTCGCCGCAGGCGAAGTCCAGGGTGCGCAGCAGCTTGGGCAGGAAGCGGCGGATGGTGGCGGCGCGCTCCATCAGTTCGGCTTGGGCGTCCTCGTCGGGCTCGCGGGCCAGGTCGCCGACGGTGGTGGCGGCGTTGTCCACGCGTGCGGTGTCCATGCAGGCCACGATCGCTCGCACGTCGCTGTCGGGGTCGTGGAAGGAGTCGACGACCTTGAGCCAGGCCTCGCGCAGCACCAGGGCGGCGGCGTCCAGGTCCTTGATGGAGCGCATACGGGCCCGGTTGGCGCGGTGGGCGGCGGTACGGATCAGATCGCCGATGAGCAGGTCGAACACCTCCACGGCCTCGTCGGCTGCGGTGGGTTCCAGGGTGGCGGCGAAGGCGACCAGGGTCGCCATCTTGCGGTCGTTGGCGAGCTGGGCGACAGCTTGGGCGCGGGCGGCCTTGGCGAAGCGCGCCAGGGCCACGATCCGTCCCGGGGGAACCGAGGACAGGTCCCAGGCGGAGGCGCCCAGGGAGCGGATGGCGGCGTAGCGGTCCAGGGCTTTGACGACGCCCTTGCCGCTGATGTCGGTGGGGCTTTTTCGGTAGCGGTCCAGCTGGGAGACGCGCCCGCCTTCGGCCACGTTGACCAGGGCCTGAAGGGTTGTGCGCTGTTCAGGGGTGGGGGCGGCGGACAGGAGCTTGAACTGGCGCAGGGCCACGCGCTCGCGCACCCCAGCGATGAGCCGTTCCAGGGTGCTCACGCCGGGCAGCAGGATCTTGGCCTCGACCAGGCGGTTGGTGGCCAGGTCGAACAGCACGCTGGGGCGCTCGTTGCCCGACCAGGAGCGCCGGTAGGCCCAGATGCCCAGCGACAGCCACTGATGCGGGTCGAAGAGGGTGTAGCCGTAGCGTTCGCGGATCAGCTTCTGGTGGTCCCAGCGGCCCTTCTTCTCCCCGTACCCCTTGAGGTCGTCGGCGGCCAGGCCGAGTTGTTCGGCGACAAAGTCGACGACGGCGGCGGGCACCTGGGTGGGGTCGTCCAGGAACGTGCCCAAAAAGCGCACGGTGGTCAGTTGCAGGGCCAGACCGAGCTGGTTGCGCGGACCGTAGGCGCTCATCGCTAGGCGGCGCGCGTCGGCATCCAGGTGGAAGAAGGCGCCCAGTTGGGACTCATCGGGAACGGTGTTGAAGCGGCCGTAGCGCTCGCGCTGGGCGGTGGTGAGGAAGTTGACCGGCATGAGGGGGTGCTTTCCGTGGAGGGGGCCACTGCCCTGGGGCGGTGGGCGGAGGTGGCACGGGGATCGTCCCAGGGGCAAGCCCATCGGGTGGTCGATTCGGCGCGATCGCCCAGATACCGGCGAGGAACCCGGTGGGCTGGTCCTACAGTGCAAAGGCGCCGCCTTCGATGAGGATGACGATGCCGAGGACGATGAGGACAGCGGGGAGCAGAACGTGGCCCCAGCGGCTGAGCGCGCGGGCGATGGGGGCGCGGGTGGCCAGGAACCTGCCGACCGCGCACAGCACACCGACCAGGAGCAGGAAGACCGCCGTGTAGACGGCGAGGCCGGTGTGGTCGGCGGTGATGAAGACGGGGACGTAGACGCCGATGTTGTCGCCGCCGTTGGCGAAGGTGACGGTGGCGACGGTGAGCAGGGCCGGACCGTTGTTGCTACCGGGGGCGTCATCGTCGTCATCGCCGCGCCACAGCTTCCAGGCCGCTCGCAGGCCCAGAAACAGGGGGAGCAGCCCGAAGTAGGCGCGCACCGCCTCGGGCAGGAAACCCGCGCCGAAGGTGGCGGCCAGCGTGGCGGCCAGGATCGCTGTGAAGCCCAGGTACTGCCCGGCTACGATCTTCGCGGTGGTCCCGCGCTGCCCGGCGCCTTGGGCAAAGAACAGCGCGAGCACCACGATGTCGTCGATGTTGGTGACGGTGAACAGGCCGACGGCCTGGGCGATGATGATCAGGTCCACGGGGCGGGGTCCTTGCCGGACGGTTCCGGCGCGCCGTGGCGGGCGGCGGTGAGCACGATGAGCACCGCGCCGACGACGATGAAGGTGTCGGCGAGGTTGAAGGTGGGCCACCAACCGGTGTGCAGGTAGTCGGTGACCACGCCGTCCAGTCCGCGGTCGATGAGGTTGGCCAGCGCCCCGCCCAACACCCCGGCCAGGCCGATGCGGCCCAGGAACGGGGCGGTGGAAGCGGTGCGCCAGGTGTAGGCGGCCACGGCGGCGGTGATGAGTCCGGTGAGGGCCACGATGATCCAGGCGGGCAGGGTCGCCCCCAGGCTGAAGGCGACGCCGGGATTGTAGGCCAGGCGCAACTCCAGCAGTCCCAGGAGGTGCGGGCCGGATTCGCCGGTCAGCCTCTGTTCGGCCAAGGCCTTCAGGGCCAGGTCGGTGGCGGTGAGCGCGGACGCGGCGGCCAGCACGCCCCACCGGGGGAGCGTGCCGGCCGCGGCCGGTGTCGTCGGCCTCACGCCTGGGCCTCCGCGCGCTCGCGCGGTGCGGCGATGGCGCCGGGGGCCAGCCCCAGCTTGCGGGTGCGTCCGGCGCGGATGCCGTTGCCGATGACCACGACCTCGGCCACCTCGTGTACCAGCACGACCGCGGCCAGACCCAGGACGCCGAACAGCGCCAGGGGCATCAGGCCGGTGATGATGGCCAGCGACAGTCCCACGCTCTGCCACATGATCGCTCGGGAGCGGCGGGCGTGCGCCAGGACCTGGGGCAGGTGGCGCAGGTCCTCGCCCATCAAGGCGACGTCGGCCGTCTCGATGGCCACGTCGGTGCCCATCGCCCCCATGGCGATGCCCAGGTCGGCGGTGGCCAGGGCGGGTGCGTCGTTGACCCCGTCGCCCACCATCGCCACGGGACCATGCGTGCGGAGCTCGCCCACGAGGCGGGACTTGTCCTCGGGGCGCAGGTCGGCGTGCACGTCGCCGGGGTCGATACCGGCCTGGGCGGCCAGGGCGGCGGCGGTGGCCGGGTTGTCGCCGGTGAGCATCACCACCCGGTAGCCTGCACCGCGCAGGGAGGACACGACCTCACCTGCTTCGGGGCGCAACTCGTCGCGCACCGCGATGGCGCCGATCACGGTGCCGGAGTCCTCGACCAGGACGGCGGTGGCCCCGGCGTGCTGCATCCGCTCCACGTCCCGGGCCAGGGGGCCGACCTCGATCCAGCCCGGGCGGCCCAGCCGCACGGTGCGCCCGCCCAGGGTGCCGGTGAGCCCGGCACCGGTGATGGCCTCCACGCCCTCAGCGCGCTCCGGTACGGGGGCGGCGGCCAAGATGGCGCGGGCCAGGGGGTGTTCGCTGCGCTCCTCCAGCGCGGCGGCCACCGCCAGCACCTGCTCGGTGGTGTGGTCGGGGGCGGGAGCGGTCTCGATGACGGCGGGGCGGTTGCGGGTCAGGGTACCGGTCTTGTCCAAAGCAACGGTCCTGACCCGCCCCATCGCTTCGAGGGCGGCTCCGCCCTTGACCAGGGTGCCGTGCTTGGAGGCGGCACCGATCGCGGCCACGACGGTGACGGGCACGGAGATGGCCAGTGCGCACGGCGAGGCCGCCACCAGCACGACCAGGGACCGTTCGATCCAGGTCAGCGGGTCACCGAACAGCGACCCCAGGGCGGCGATGAGCACGGCGGCGATCATCACCCCGGGCACCAGCGGTTTGGCGATCTTGTCCGCCAGGCGCTGTCCGGCGCCCTTGCGGGACTGCTCGGCCTCCACGATGGACACGATGCGGGCCAGGGAGTTGTCGGCCGCGGTGGTGGTCACGGTGACCTCCAGCACGCCGGTGCCGTTGATGGAACCGGCGAACACCTCGTCCCCGGGGGCCGCTTCGACGGGGACGGATTCGCCGGTGATGGCGGAGGTGTCCAGGCTGGTGTGCCCGGAGGCGATGACACCGTCGGTGGCCACGCGCTCCCCGGGGCGCACCACCAGGGTGTCGCCCACGGCCAGGTCGGCCGGGTCCACGGTATGCTCCACGCCGTCGCGCAGCACCCGGGCCTGGTCGGGGACCAGGTCCAGCAGGGCGCGCAGGCCGCGCCGGGTGCGGGCCACGGAGTACTCCTCCAGGCCTTCGGCGATGGTGTAGAGCACGGCCAGCATCGCGGCCTCGCCCACCTCGCCCAGGAGCACGGCGCCGATGGCGGCGATGGTCATCAGGGTGCCCACGCCGATCTTGCCCTGGGCCAGGCGGCGCACGGTGCCGGGAACGAACGTCCAGGCGGCCACCGCAAGCGCAACGGTCTTGAGCACCAGTCCCACCAGGTCGGGGGCGCCGGCCCAGCCCGAGGCGTACCCGGCGCCCAGGAGCAGGGCGGCCACGGCGGCGAAGCGGATCTCGCTCACCTGCCACAGCGTCTCGGGCTCGTGCTCTTCGGCTTCTTCGCCGGTGCGGGACTCTTCGCCGTCGCATGCGCAGGCGTCACTCACCGCGCACCCCCGTCATCGTCGTGGTCTGGTTGTCGGTTCCGTAGGTGGGGCACAGCACGACCGCTCGGCCGGTCGCGGCCAGCAGGACCTCGGCCGAGGCCAGCAGGTCCAGTAGTTCGGGGCGGGTCAGGGAGTAGAACACCTGCCGCCCCTCGGCGCGCCCGTCGACCAGGTTGCAGTCGCGCAGGCACGCCACGTGCTTGGAGACCGTGGACTGCGCCAGCCCCAGTTGGGCCACCAGGTCGGCGACCCGCGCCTCGCCTTGGGCCAGGCGGCGCACGATGGCCAACCGTGTGCCGTCGGAGAGGCTGTGGAAGAGGGCTTCGGCCGCGCTCAGGGTCGTACTCGTTGTGGACGGACACTCATCCGTGCTATTCATCGTCATGAAACGATCATATCCCATTTCGGCGATTATGGAAGGTGTGGGCATGCTCATGAACCGCGTGGAGTCGGCGCTGATCGACTCCGGCCCCCGGCGACTGCTCCAGCGCTACGAGGCCAACCTGCTCATCAAACTGGGCGGACGCACCCCCGGGGCCCGCGTCGCCGAACTGGGCTGCGGGCCCGGCTACGGCACCGGGCTCATCCTGGACACCTTCGGTGCCGCGTCCGTGGACGCCGTGGACCTGGACCCCAAGATGCTCGCCAGAGCACGGCGCCGCCTTCAGCGCCACGGCGAGCGCGTCTACCTGGCCCGAGGGTCGGCCACCGATCTGGCCAGCGCTTTCGGGCCCATCGGCGGCGGGAAGGACGCCTCCTACGACGCGGTGTTCGACTTCGCGATCATCCACCACATCCCCAACTGGCGCGATGCCCTGGCCGAGGTCGCCCGCGTCCTCACACCCGGCGGCCGGTTCTTCTTCGACGAGGTCACCGCCACCGCCCTGGCCCGCCCCACCTACCAGGTGCTGTTCGACCACCCCAGCGCCGACCGGTTCAGCGCGGGCGAGTTCCTCGCCGAACTGCCCCGCCACGGCCTGCACATCGGCGAGAACTGGCGCACCCGCATCGGCGGCGACTACCTCCTGGGCGTCGCCACCCGCACCTGAACCCCATCCACCCCACCTGAACGGAGACCCCCGTGGCACTGGCCGCTCTCACCCTCTACCTACTTGGCCTGGCCCTGGCCTTCGGTGTGCGCGCCCTGGCCGCGTGGCGGCGCACCGGTGACACCGGGTTCCGCCGCCCGGACACCACCGCCTTCACCGCCCCCTGGTGGGGAAGTGTGCTCTTCGTCGGCGCGCTCGTCCTAGGGCTGGCCGCACCGGCGACCGGGATGTTCGACCTGGCCACGGCCGCCCCGCCGCCGAGTGTGGGAGTCTCCGGGTTGGTCCTGATGCTGTTCGGCCTGGTCTTGGTGCTCGTCTCCCAGGCCGCGATGGGGGCCTCCTGGCGCATCGGCGTGGACGAGGACGAGCGCACCGAGCTGGTCACCCGCGGCGTCTTCGCGCTCGTGCGCAACCCGGTCTTCACCGGCATGGGCGTGCTGCTGGCCGGGCAGGTGCTCGCCGTGTCCTCGGTGCTGTCGATGGTGGCCCTGGCGGTCTTCACCGCCGCCGTGCAGGTGCAGGTCCGCGCCATCGAGGAGCCCTACCTTCTGCGCACCCACGGCACCACCTACACCGGTTATGCCGCGCGCGTCGGCCGTTTCCTGCCCGGAATCGGCCGTCTCACCGACCACGGCACCACGAAGGGATCCCGGTGAGCGGCTGCTGCGCCCCCAGCGATCAGGAGCCCACACCAGAGGAGGAGCGCGTCGGCCGTATCGCGCTGACCGTCATCCCCACCATCAGCGTCGCGACCCTGGTGGTCGTCGGTACCCTCCTGCTGTCCTAGAACGCGCACGGGGTATCGTGCGGTGCGCCGTGCTCTCACCGGTCGACGGTGAGCGCATCCAGAGCGGCGGCCTTGTCGGCTTCGGTGGGCAGGGCGTAACGCCGGGTGGTGTTGATGTCGCTATGGCCCATCAGCTCGGCGACCGTCACCAGGTCCACCGGCTCCTTGGACAGGTCGCCGCCACCGCGCACCAGATCCGTACCGAAGGTGTGACGCAACACGTGCGGGCCGAACGCCTCGCCGTCGTCAGCCGGTCCGATCCCGGCCATCGCACCGAGCTCACACACCACCGTGTTCGCGGCCCGCGTAGACAGCGCCTGGCCGTCGCGGTTGCGGATGAGCGGCCCGGCGGCGGGTCGGCCGAGGTCGTCCAGGAGGCGCTCCAGAGAGGAGCGCGCCTCTGCGTGCAACGGGACGGCGCGGTCCTTGCCGCCGAACCTGCCCTTGCCGCGCACCCGCACACTGCCCCGACGCGCGGACAGACGCAGGTCGGCCACGTCCAGGGCGACGATCTCGGCGATGCGCAGGCCCGCGTAGTAGGCCAGGTGGCAGATGGCCCGGTCCCGGGGTGAGGCGTCGCGGGCCACGGTGCGCAGGAACCGCAGCTTGGCGCGGGCGTCCAGGGCCCACGGGGCGGTGGGGCGGTGGGGCGGGGCAGGTGTTCGCGCACCACTGCCGGGCGTCCGGAACCGCGCAGGGCGAAGAAGGCGTCGATGGTGGCGAGCCGGTTGTTGATGGTGGCCGCCGCCAGGTGGGTGCCCCGGGCGGTGCGGGTGTTCTTCAGCGTGCGGCGGTAGTCGCGCACCGCCCAGTCCCGCGCGTCCGGGTCGGTGAGGGGGTCTCCGTCCAGGGCACCGGCCTGGCGGGCCTGGGCAAGCCAGTCCAGGAAGTGGGCGGAGTTGCGCCGGTACTTGTCGCGGGTCGCCTCTCCCAGGTCGGTGGAGGCGGCCAGCTTGGCGACGAACCCCTGGTGCTCGTCCGCCAGGTCGTCGGGGAGGTCGAGGGTTCGGCGCGGTCGGCCAGCGCGTGTGTTTCCAGAAGTGGAAAACGAGGGCTGTTCCCCGACAGGGGGTGTGTTTCCAGAAGTCACCTGGTCAGTCTACTTCCGGGAATACCGATTTCCAGAAGTAGGACGCTCGACATGATGGCCTGCGAGGTGTCAACAGATGTGACAGTTACCGGGACTCACCGTTCCGTTCCTACTCGGACCCCGATTTCAGGCACTCCTGAGCCGCCGGCCACCCCCGGCCGGCGGCTCCCGGTCAGGAGGCGAAAGCGGGGTCAGGCGGGCAGACGCACCAGCATCTTGCCGGTGTTGGCGCCGCGCATCATGCCGAGGAACGCGTCGACCGCGTTGTCGATCCCGTCGACCACCGTCACCTTGCTGTGCAGCTTGCCCTCCGCCAGCCATCCGGCCGCGCGCTCGTAGTACTCGGGGGCCAGATCACCGTGGTCACCGACCAGGAAACCCTGGAGCTTGACCCGCTTACCGACGAGTAGGCCGAGGTTGTCCGGACCGGGGGCCGGTTCGGTGTCGTTGTAGACCGAGATGGCCCCGCACAGGGCGGCGCGTCCGTGGACGCGCATCCCCTGGATGGCCGCACGCAGGTGGTCGCCGCCGACGTTGTCGAAGTAGACGTCGATGCCGTCCGGCGCGGCCTCGGCGAGTTGCCCCTCCAGGTCGCCCTCGCGGTAGTCGATGGCGGCGTCGAAGCCGAACTCCTCCAGCAGGCGGCGCTTCTTCTCGGGACCGCCGGCGGAGCCGATGACCTTGGACGCGCCCAGTCGCTTGGCCATCTGCCCGGCGAGGCTGCCCACCGCGCCCGCCGCACCGGAGACGAACACGACGTCGCCCTCCTTGAGTTCGGCGATGGCGGTCAGGCCCGCGTAGGCGGTGAGGCCGACCATGCCGAGCGCGCTCAGGTAGGCCTGGGCGGGCGCGGCCTCGGTGTCGACCACCTTGGCGCGGGCGGCGTCCATCAGCGCGTACTGGCGCCAGCCCTGGAAGTGCAGGACACTCGCGCCGACGGGCACGTCGGGGCTCTCGGAGGCCACGACGGTACCGACCGCACCGCCGTCCATGACCTCGCCGAGCCGGAACGGCGCCACGTAGGATTTGGTGTCGTTCATGCGGCCCCGCATGTAGGGGTCGACGGAGATCCAGTCGTTGCGGACCTGGATCTGGCCGGGGCCCGGCGCTTCGACGGTGGTCTCGACCACTGCGAAGTCCTCCGGCTTCGGCTCCCCATCGGGTCGGGCGACGAGGTGGACTTCCTTGGAAACGGGCATGCTTCTCCCCCTGTTTGTTTTCGTTCCGAACGTCGAGACCTGGACTGTTCACTCAGACCCTAGGTGGTTCGAACACGGTCGGTGCTGAGCGCGTCCCACCCTGTGTCGATCTCGTGCGCGCGTGGGGTGCGCCGAGCGGTCCCTTCGGGCTACTTCTGCGATCCCAGCAGGCCACGCCCGCCGTACTTCTTGTGGATGGCCTGTTTGGACACCCCGAGCGCCTCGGCGATCCGGGCCCAGGTGAGCCCCTGGTTACGGGCGCGGCGCACCAGGACCGCCTCGACGCGTTCGGACTCCGAGCGCAACTCCACGAGTGATTCCAGCGACTCCAGGGTGCTCTCGCCCCGCAGGGACCTGGCGATCTCTTCCAGTCGTTCGGTGCTCTCCATGGGTCAACGGTAATTGACACCGGGTGTCACCGTCGCCGCGTATCTTGATCCCCATGCCGACCATCGAACGCGCGCGTGCCGAGGACATCCCGGCGATCGTGGCCATGCTCACCGACGACCCCCTCGGCGCGTCCCGAGAGACCCCCGACGACCTCACCCCCTACCTGAAGGCCTTCGAGGTGATCGACTCCGACCCCCACCAGTACCTGGCGGTGGCCCGACGGGACGGGCGAGTGGTGGGCACCCTCCAGTTGACCGTTCTCCCAGGGCTGTCCAGGACGGCGGCCACCCGCGCGCAGGTGGAGGGGGTACGGGTGCACGCCGACGAACGCGGCGGCGGGCTCGGCACCGAGCTGCTGGAGTGGGCCGAAGGCCGAGCGAGGGAGCTCGGCTGCGTACTGCTCCAACTGACCTCCGACGCCACCCGTGTGGACGCCCTCCGTTTCTACGAGCGCCTGGGATACGAGGCGTCGCACGTGGGCTTCAAGAAGCCCCTCGCCTGAGCCCGCGGGACAGAGGAGGGGCTGGTCACGGTGTCCATGCGCCGGGTCTCCGGCCGGCTCGGGGCGTGACGGTCAGGGCGTGACGATGGCGAAGACCGGATCCGGGAGCTCCAACAGACCCAGCAACCTGTCCACCAGCGTCTCGTCGCCCTCGAACGACATGCCCTCCGTGCCCTTGCCCGCGAGCAGCCGCAATAGCCGGAACTTGTTCAGGGTGACGGTCAGGTCCGCTTCCCCCCGACGCGGCTTCTCCCTGGTGGTGAACGCCCCGTTGGAGAGGGTGGTCCGGTGGGTGGTGTTCAGGTCGGTGAACACCCAGTCGATGACGAAGCACTCCTCCCACGCCTTGGGACCGTTGACCCGGATCCCCACAGAGGTGAAGAGCTGCTCCAGCGACAGCGCCGAGGTCACCCCCGTACCGGTCTCCATCGCGGTCTCCGGCTTGCCGTTTCGCAGTTCGGCCGCGCCTTGGAGGTAGAAGTTTCGCCAGGTGCCGTTCTCCGAACCGAACCCCAGCCGTTCGTAGACCTCCACCAGCGCGGCGCGCGCTCCCTCGTGCTCGGGATCGGAGAACACCGCGTAGTCGAGCAGGGTGGCGGCGAACCTGAGATCGCCCTCGGCCTTGTACCCGTCGGCTTTGCGGACCACTTCGTCGATGCCGCCCATGCACTCCACGTACCGCCACGCCGCCTCCTCCGGCGGGTGTTGCCACAGGTGGGCGGGGTTGCCGTCGAACCAGCCCATGTATCGCTGATAGATCGCCTTGACGTTGTGACTCACCGAACCGTAATAACCGCGGGTGTGCCGGGCGCGCTCCAACGCGGGAGGCATCTGAATCCGTTCGGCGATCTCCGAACCCACCATCCCCAGGTTCATCATCCTGATCGTCTGGTCGTGCAGGTAGGCGTAGAGGTCGCGTTGTTCGCACAGGAAGCGGACGATCCGGTCGGTGTCCCAGGTGGGCCAGTGGTGGGAGGCGAACAGCACGTCGGAGTCGTACGCGAACAACTCCACGGCCTCGTCCAGGTACCGTGCCCAGGCACGCGCGTCCCGGACCGGCGCCCCGCGCAGGGTGATGAGGTTGTGCAGGTTGTGGGTGGCGTTCTCCGCCATGCACAACGCCCGGTGTTCGGGGAAGTAGAAGTTCATCTCCGCGGGCGCTTCGGTGCCGGGGGTCATCTGGAAGACGATGCGCACCCCGTCGACGACCTCCTCCTGGCCGGTACGGGTGATGTTCCGGTTGGGCGCGATGAGGGTGATGGTGCCGGTGGAGCTCGCCTGCCCCAGCCCCATCCCGATCTGACCTCGGGGCCCCGGCGACAGGTAGGCCCCGGTGTGGAACAACCCGCGGCGGGCCATCGCGGGGCCGGTGTAGACGTTCTCCGAAGCGGCGTTCTCCATGAACCACTTCGGGGCGAGGATCGGCACGTTGCCCTCGGTGACACCACCGACCCCACCGAAGTGGTCGACGTGGGAGTGCGAGTAGAGGACCCCGCTGACCGGCCGATCACCGCGTTGGGAACGGTACAGCTCCAGGCCGGCCCTCGCGGTCTCGGCGGAGACCAAGGGGTCGATGACCAGGACGCCTTGGTCGCCCTCGACCAGCGTCATGTTGGACAGGTCCAGGCCTCGGACCTGGTAGATCCCCTTGGTGACCTCGTACAAGCCCTGCTTCGCGCACAGGCGGGACTGACGCCACAGGCCGGGGTGGACGGTGTCGGGGCGGTCCTGGTCGAGGAAGGCGTAGGCCTCGGTGTCCCACACCACCCGGCCCTGTTCGTTCTTGACCTGTCCCGGTTCCAGTCTGGCGATGAGTCCACGGTCGGCGTCGGCGAAATCGTCTCCGATGGCCGCGCCCTCGTGTCCGTTCCCGATCATCACTGTCTCCTCGTCGTACCGACGGCCGCCGACACGGGCGGCCCGTGTCAGCGGCGGGGGAAGGCTCTGGGGCCCTCGGGATCCAGGTCCGTCAGGAGCGGAGCGCCTCGACGAGTTCCCGTTCACCGTCCTTGGACAGGTTGGTCTGGATGACTGTGGGGTGCAAAGGCTTGAACGCGTCGACGACCCGGTCGATGGTGGCGTCATCGGCGAGCAGGAACACCGCGGCGCGGTCCTTTTCGAGTTCGGAACCGATCTGCTTGATCATGTCGTCGTCGATGCCCACGTCGCTGAGCTTTCCCGCGATCGCGCCCGTGCCGGCCCCCACGGCCAGGCCCAGGAGCGGATTGAGGAAGAGCATGCCGATGAGGGTGCCCCACAGCGCGCCCCCGGCGGCACCGTAGCCGGTTAGGTGAAAGGTCTGGTGGATGCGCGGGCGCCCCTTGTCGTCCTTGTAGGCGTAGGCCGCGTCCTCCAGTCGGAGGAGTTCCTGTTTGCCCAGGTCGGATGCGATGTCGAGCGCCTTCTCCGCGGTGTCGCGGTCGGCGACCCCCAATACGATCAGCTGCGCCATGGGTGTGTTCCCTCGCCGTCGATTCCCGGCCCGAGGTCCCGGGCCTTGGCCCGGAGCCTTTCCCGGGGCATCTTTGGTCAACGTCAGTGAGGGGGACGATTCACGCAAAACCTCATAGATCACGCAGGGGACCACCGGGGCCGAACCCGGGGTCGTCGGGATCGTTCTCCCGGCTCACCTGGCGGCGGACCAGCCGGTAGAGGACGTAGCCCCAGACCAGGACGGCGGTGGCGACCATCAGGTGGCCCAGCGTGCCGAGTTCCACGGTTCCTCCCTTCCCGACCCCTACCCGACCCGGTGTTCTCGGACGCGGCGGGCCAGGACCAACCTGGCGGTGTAGGGGACCAGGACCCGCCCGTCGGGGAAGTGGTGGTCGGCGATGGCGCGCAGTTCGGTGCGCAGGCGGCCCTCTCCGATCTCCCGGGCCGCGGCCGCCATCCTGCTGGAGGACATGGCCATGCCGAGGTAGCCGTCGGGGGTGAGTTCACGGGTCCAGCCGAAGGTGTGTTCGGTGGCTCCGGTCAGCCCTTCGGAGGCCGACAACTCTCCGACCAGGTCGTAGGAACGGTAGTGGCGGTCGTATCCGGGGCTGTGCCGCTCCAACAGGGTCTCGTGATCGTCGGTGAACGCGCTGTCCAGGACACGGTCGTTGCTGAGCACCGCCAGGGTCCCGCCCGGTTCCAGGAGTCGGACGGCCTCGGCGAAGAAGGCTGGGCGGTCGAACCAGTGCACGGCCTGGGCGGTGAGGACCAGGGCGGCGGAACCACTCGGGAA
>NZ_JBEYLC010000019.1:0-99241 GCF_040635885.1 Nocardiopsis sp. NPDC006832
CGCGACCTCGGCGAGGTGCTCGGCCACGCCCTGGTCGAAGGCGGGCCGGTAGTGCTCTTCGCGGATCCTCGCGAAGTCCGGGAGCCCGTAGGGCAGTGTGCTGGGTGACAGGAACGGGTTGTCGGTCAAGGGAACGTGCTCCTCGTTCGTCGGCGCCGGATCACGGCATCGGGGACGTCCGTGCTGTTCTATCGCGCGTCCCGCCACGTGTCACACGCTTACTCTCCGCTCAGGAGGGATGACGCCGCCACGAACGGTGGCTCAGGGCGCGCTCTCCCCTCCGGCGATGACGTGCGGTTCCGGCTTCGGTTCGGCGTCGGCGTCGAACGGCAGCTCGACGATCGGAACGTACCGTCCGATGGCATCGCCCGCGCTCTCGGGGCTGTAGCTGAGCGTGCCACCACCCGCCGTGACCTGGCTGTTGCGGGTGTTGAGCAGCATGAGCCGGTCCCGGACGGCCTCGGCCCTCGGTGCCACCGGCTCGTTGCCCTGCTCGTTGGTCATCCGGATGGCCGCGGCGGCCACCGCCACGGCGTCGTGGTTGACGAGCGCGTAGCCGTTGGCGAGCCGTTCGAGGTCGGTGTCGTGCTCGCCGAAGTGTTCCCGGTAGGCGTCGCGGAAGGCCGGGTAACCCTCCGGAACGCCCGGGGAACCGGCGGGCGCGTCGTTCCAGCGCGGGTCGAGGCCGGTGGCGTAAACGAGCGTGATGTCCTGTTCCTCGACGATCCGCATCTCCTCCTCCTGGTTGAGCATGCTCATCCCGGTGGAGACGAAGAGGACCCGCATCTCGCGATCGCAGACGCTGTACCTGAGGCTGTCCAGGAACGCGTCCAGGTCGGGTGCGCGTCCGGCGAAGAGGATGGTGTCGGCGTCGGTCGCGCACACGTTGCCGGACACGTCGGAGAACAGACCCGCGGGCGGGGTGTCACCGACGGTGGTGCCCCTGTAGGTCTGGACGGAGCGCCCCTCGGTGTACGCGCTCAGGTGTTCGTCATAGGCGCTCTTGAGGGTGGAGACGAACAGGTCGGGTTCGGTCTGGTCGTGCACGATGACGGCGCGGGCGGGTTCGTCGAGACCTTCCAGGTAGGTCCCCAGCGCCTTGACGTACTCGTTGTTGCTGGGCGCCACCCGGATCACCCCGGGCAAGGCGGGGTTCTCTTCGTCGCCGGCGTCGTCGATGCCCTCCGGTCCGTGCGCGAGCCCGTCGGCGGTGACCGCGGAGGAGACCATGGGGATGTCGTACCGGTGGAGTTCCTCCGCGACGCTCTTGGTCGACTCGATGCTGACCCCCAGACCGGTGACGGCGACGAGGGGGCGCTCCTCGTCCTGCGCCATGGCGACCAGGTCCTCCACGACCGGCTCCCAAGACCCCTGCCGCCCGCCCATGTTCGCCAGGACCAGCTGGATCTGGGGGGTGGGGTCACCGTAGGCGCGGGTGTCGTTGGCGCGGATCTGCGCGGTGTAGGCGCCCTCCAGGGCTCCGCGCATCCGGGTCGGGTCCATCGGGCCGACCTCCTCGAAGCTGAGGGTGCCCAGGAAGGCGACGCGGACGATGGGCTGCCCGTCGGCGAGGGCGTCGACGCGTTCGTTCTCGGCCCGAATGAGCCCGGAGACATGCTCGAACTCGTCGGCGAATTCGAAGGAGCCGTCCGTGATACCGACGCACTCGCCCTGGATCTGCCGAACGCCGCTGCCCGGGCCTCCGCAGGTGAAACGGTCTCCCACCATGAGGGCGGTCGCCACGACGACGAGGACCAACGCCGCCGCACCGCCCAGCAGCAGGATCCTCCTCCTGTTCCCGCCGCCTTCGTCGGCCGGGTCGGCCATCTGTGGTCACCTCATCCTGTTCGGCGGCTCGCCAACGACTTATAATGCGCGTTCTCAGTCGATATATGAGTATCTCGGCCATTCGTGACGCAGGCGTTATACGAATTCGTCTCAGCTCGGCGCCGAAATCACCGGAATCACCATTCGAATCGGGGACGAGAGGGGGAACGGAGACCTCGTACTCGAAGTGCGCGTCCCCCTCACGTCTCTCTCGGACGTCTCCCACCCTGGGGTACGGCCCGGGCCCGGCCTCTGATTCGATGAAGGCCCCCAGGCCCCTCCAGGAGGACCGATTGGCCCAGACGACGAACGTCCCCGGCCCTTGGGGAAGCCTGCCCCTCCCCCGTTCCGCCCTTCCTCCCACCGGTGCACCCGACCTTCGCGGTTCGGCACGCTTCGTGTGGTGGCTCATCTCCTGTCAGCCCTGGCGGGTGCTGCGCGGAGCCCTCTACGGAACCCTGTGGATGGGCGCCCTGTTGGTCCCGCCGTACCTGCTGGCCCGCGCCATCGACGACGGTTTGAGGGCTCGGGACCCCGGTGCCCTCGTCCTGTGGGTGGCGGTCCTGGTGGTGGTGACCGTCCTCAACGCGACCCTGTCGATCCTGCGGCACCGCACCATGTCGATGGTGCGGATGGACGCCGCGCACCGAACAATGCGCGTGGTGACCCGGCACTCGACCGTACTGGGCTCCTCCCTGGCCCGGAGGGTCACCTCAGGGGAGCTGTCCACCGTCCAGGCCTCGGACGTGCTCCTCATCGCGCACATCCTCACCATGACCGGACCCGGGGTCGGAGCGGTCCTCGGGTACGCGGGGGTCACGATCCTGCTCTTCACCATGTCGCCGCCGTTGGCCGCGATCGTGGTGTTGGGTGTCCCGGTGCTGGCGTTGGTGGTCGGGCCCCTCCTCGGTCGGTTGCAGGGACGTCAGCGGACCTATCGCGAACACCAGGGCGCCACCACCGCGCTGGCCGCCGACATCGTGTCCGGGCTTCGAGTGCTGTGCGGCATCGGCGGCAAGGAGCACTTCGCCCGCCGCTACGAAGAGCGGTCCGGGGCCCTGCTCCATCAGGGGTATCGGGTCAGCGAGACCACCAGCTGGTTCCACGCGGTGAGCGCCTGTCTGCCCGTGGTGTTCCTGGGCGTGGTGACCTGGGTGGCTGCCCGGTTGACGGTCGCCGGGCAGATCACCGTGGGCGAGACCGTGGCGGTCTACGCGTACGTGGCCATCCTCATCGTGCCGGTGTTCTTCCTGATCGAGGGCGCCAGTGGGGTCACCCAGGGGTTGGTCTCGGTCCGACGGGTGCTACGGGTCCTCGAACTGGAGCCGCCGCTGGCCGGAAGCGGGGTGGATCGACCGGGGCCCGTGCCCGGGTCCGGTCTGGAGGATCCGGACTCCGGGGTGAGGGTCGTGCCCGGCACGACCACGGCCCTGGTCTCCGCGTCCCCGAAGGAGGCGGCCGCCGTCGCGGACCGGTTGTGCCGCTACATCGACTCGGAGGTCCTCTGGGGCGAGGTCCCGTTGCGCGACGTGGAGCTCACCGAGGTCCGCGAACGCCTACTGCTCAGCGACAACGGTGCCTACCTGTTCGCGGGTCCACTGCGCGAGGTCCTGGATCCGCACGGCGGCCACGCCGACTCGGAACTGCGCGAGGCACTGCACGTGGCCGCCGCCGACGACGTCGTCGACGCGATGCCGAACGACCTGGACTCATGGGTGGAACCCCAGGGACGCAACCTCTCAGGAGGGCAGCGCCAGCGGATCCGGCTCGCCCGTGCCCTGCTCGCCGACACCGAGGTCCTGGTGCTGGTGGAGCCCACCTCGGCGGTGGACTCGCACACCGAGGCGACGATCGCCGGACGTCTCCACGAGGCACGCTCCGGGCGCACCACCGTGGTCGTGGGAACCTCACCGCTGCTGCTCGATCGGGCGGACCGCGTCGTCCTTCTCCTGGACGGGGAGGTGGTCGCCGTCGGCACGCACGGGGAGCTGGCCCAGAGCAGGAGCGACTACCGGGCCCTGGTTCTGCGCGGTGCCGACGAGGAGGACCCCTCGGGACACGACACGGACGAGGAGGCCGGGGAGATCGAGAAGCACCGGGCCCACGAGGGGAACGAGGAGGCCGGGGCATGAGCGAACGGCTCCCGGTCGCCGACCGGACCCAGGTACGCCGCGACACCGCCGAACTGCTGCGCGTCGAACGTGGACGGGTCACCCGGTTGGTGGTCCTGACCCTGCTCGCGGGCGCCGCGGGGTTGGTCGGCCCCTACCTGCTGGGGCTGATCATCGACATGGTGGAGGACGGCACCGCCACCCTGGACGTCGTGGACCTCATGGCCGCCGGTGTGGTGGTGGCGGCCTGCGCACAACTCGTTCTCACCCGGTACGCGCGTCGCTCCACCTATCGGTTCGGCGAACACGTCCTACGGCGACTGCGCGAGGACTTCGTCGGGCGGACGTTGGCGCTGCCCACACGGGTGGTGGAACGCTCCGGCACCGGCGACCTCACCACCCGGGCCTCGGCGGACGTGGCGACGGTGGGGCAGACACTGCGCGGTGCCCTCCCCGACATCGCGCTGTACGTGTTCCAGCTCGTGGTGCTGTTCGGCGCGATCCTCTGGATCAGCCCGCTGCTGGGGGCGTGCCTCGTGATCTCGATCCCGCTGGTGATCCCGGTGATCCGCTGGTACCTGCGACGATCCCGGCGGGCGTACCTGGCGGAGGGCGCGGCGCTGTCCGGGACCTTGGAGAACGTGTCCGCCACCGCCGAGGGCGGGCGCACGGTGGAGGGCCTGGGCGTTCAGCGGGATCGGATCGAGGTGACCGAACGGGACGTGGGGCTGCTGTACCGGGCGCGACGCGGCACCCTGCGTCTGCGCACGGTCCTGTTCCCCGTCACCGAGAGCGGCTTCATGATGCCGAGCGCCATCGCCCTGTTGGTGGGCGGTCTGGTCTACCTCGACGGCGGGATCGAACTGGGCGCCCTGGTGACGTGCCTGCTCTACATCGAGCAGGCGGTGAACCCGATGATCCGGTTGACCCAGTGGGTCGAGGAGATTCAGCGGGCCACGGCGTCCTTCGCCCGGCTGCGCGGTGTCCAGCGGCTACCGGAGGAGTCCACCGGGCCCGGCCCCGAGCCCGAGGGCGACGGGATCGAACTGGTGGACGTGCACTACGCCTACGTGCCGGGCCACGACGTACTGCGCGGCATCGACCTGGAGATCCGCCCCGGTGAGCGGATCGCGGTGGTGGGTCCTTCCGGGGCGGGCAAGACCACCATCGGACGGCTGTTGTCCGGCGCGGACGTGCCCGGTTCGGGCCGGGTACTGGTCGGCGGGGTGCCCGTCGGCGACCTCTCCCCCGGAGTGCTGCGCGAACGCGTCGTCCTGGTCGACCAGGAGCACCACGTGTTCACGGGTTCGTTGCGGGAGAACGTCGCGATCGCCGCCCCGGACGCCGATGACACCCGGCTGCTCGCGGCGTTGGACGCGGTGGACGCCGACTGGGTCCGGGAGCTGCCCGAGGGGTTGGACACCCCGGTGGGCTCGGGTGGCGCGGACCTGGACCCGGCCAGGGCCCAACAGGTGGCGCTGGCCCGGGTGGTGCTGCTCGACCCGCACACGGTGGTGCTCGACGAGGCCACCTCACTGTTGGATCCGCGGACGGCGCGAGCGGCCGAACGGTCCCTGGCGGCGGTGTTGGAGGGCCGGACGGTGATCGCGATCGCGCACCGGCTGCACACGGCGCACGACGCGGACCGGGTGGCGGTGGTGGAGGACGGTCGGATCACCGAGATCGGGCCGCACGACGAACTCATCGCCGCCGGTGGTGCGTACGCGTCCCTGTGGTCATCCTGGCACGGCACGGACTGAGGATTCGAGGACGCGTGCTCGGGCCGGACGTCGCTTCCCGGCCCGAGCGGCGGGTACTCGCGCTCACTCCCGCGGGCTGAGGAACTCCAGCCGGTTGCCGTTGTTGTCGAAAACGTAGAAACGTCGATAACCGGGGAAGGCGTCATCCCAGGTCACCTCGTGTCCGGCTGCGGTGATCCGCTCGGCGAGGGTGTCGATCTCACGCACGAGGATGCCGGGGTGCGCCTTGCGCTGCGGGGCGAACCCCTTCTCGACTCCCAGGTGGATCTCCAGGGCGTCGGCGCGCACCCACAGGCCTCCGCGGGCCGCCAGAACCGGGGGCTTGGGGATCTCGACGAAGCCGAGGACGCCCACGTAGAAGGCACGGCAGTCCTGCTCACCACCTGGCGGGAGGGCGATCTGGACATGGTGGAGACCGAAGCCGAGTGCGGTGGAGGTGTCGGGGGTCGTCATACGTTCCTCTCGGTTCGGTCCAGGGTTCCGTTGCCCGCGCCGTTGGGTCCCGGCAGCCCGTGCGTCTCGCCTTCGGGAATGTCGAGGGTGACGCCGCGCAGGGCTACCGAGTCCGCGTTCCCTTTTCGCCGGTGGACACGTCTGAATTCGGTGATCTCCAGGGCACTCACGTGCGTCCTCCGAGGGTGTCGAGGCGAAACCGTGATTGTCTTGATGTCGAGGTAATTAGGGGAACGCTACCCCCGAGTCGATTCCTCCGGCAAGGGTGAGGAACGCTCGAAGATGTACTCCAGTCCGTCACGTTCGTCCCACTGCTCACCGACCCTTTCGAAGCCGAAGCCGGTGATGGTGGCGAGCGATCCGACGTTGTCCGGACTGATCGCGGCACGTACCGTCATCACGTCCGGCGACGCGTCGGCCCGCCGCAGCAGCTCCACCACCATCGCCCGGGCGTAACCCCGACGCCGCAGTTCCGGCACGACGGAGTATCCGATCTCCACACTTCTGCGCTCGTCCGGTGGTCCATGGAATCCCGCGTGGCCGACCGCCCCGCCGTCGTCGGCGTCCACCACGACGTTGGTCAACCAACCGGCACGCTCCGGTACCGCCCGTAGCTGGTCGAGCCGGTAGCCGCTGAGCCAGAGCATCTCCTTCTCGGCGAAGTGCGGCCCCAACTCCGCGCCCACCAGTCTCCCGGCGGTCGAGACGTCCCCCTTCTTCAGGGCGACCAGGATGGGTTCGGTCATCTCCACCAGGCGCACCCGAGGGGCGCCGGTCGGTACGGTCCCGGCGTTCGTGTTCGTCACCCAAGCATCCTCGCTGCCTCCGACGAACGGCTCAACGTGTTTTACCGAACGCGCCACGTGTCGGATGGTCGTCGATCTCGGGGACGATGGACGTGCCCCGCATCGACCAGCCAATGAGGAGCCCCAGTGCCCGACGTCGACGATCCGCGCTGTTCCTGGGCCCGGACCACCTCCGAGCTCATGACCTCCTACCACGACGGCGAATGGGGGCGACCC
Organism: Nocardiopsis sp. NPDC006832; assembly: GCF_040635885.1. Classification (NCBI taxonomy): domain Bacteria; kingdom Bacillati; phylum Actinomycetota; class Actinomycetes; order Streptosporangiales; family Nocardiopsidaceae; genus Nocardiopsis; species Nocardiopsis sp. NPDC006832. The sequence continues at coordinate 7,174 of NZ_JBEYLC010000019.1, forward strand.
TCCCATGAGGACCGCTACCTGTTCGAGATGCTCGTGTTGGAGGGTGCTCAGGCCGGCCTGTCCTGGGCCACGGTGCTGAACAAGCGCGAGAACTATCGGCGGGCGATGGACGGTTTCGACTTCGATCGGATCGCCGGCTATGGACAGACCGAAACGGACCGGTTGCTGTCGGACCCGGGGATCATCCGCAACAGGCTCAAGGTCGGTTCGGCGGTACGCAACGCCCAGGCCTTCCTACGGGTGCGCGAGGAGTTCGGAAGCTTCGACGCCTACCTGTGGGACCGAGTGGACGGCACCCCGGTGGTGGGCCACTGGACCACACCCGAGGAGGTTCCGGTGACCACCCCGCTCGCCGACCGGCTGAGCCGCGACCTCAAGCGGCGCGGGTTCACCTTCGTCGGCGGCACCATCACGTACTCCTACCTCCAGGCCACCGGCGTGGTCGAGGATCACCTGGTGGGCTGTCCGGCCAAACCCTGACCACCGTCCTCGGGACGAACGCTCCCGCCCACCGGATGGGCCTCGCGACGTCCCGTGGCCTAGCGTGAGCGACATGACGACCGCTCCTGCCACCCACGGCGCGATGGCCATCATCACCAACGGCGCCGGACGATATCTGCTGCACCTGCGCGACGACATTCCCGGTATCGCCTGGCCCGGCCACTGGAGCACTCTGGGCGGTGGTTGCGAGGAAGGGGAGGCCCCGCGCGAGGCGATCGTCCGCGAACTCCAGGAGGAGGCCGGCCTCACCGTCGAAGGACTCACCGAGTTCTGCGAGGCCCCCGACGTCAACGGCTCCGGGCAACACCTCACCTTCTTCTCCGCCACTTGGGAGGGCGATCCCCGTTCCCTGACCCTCACCGAAGGCCAAAGACTCGACTGGGTCGCTCCCGAACGGTGGGGTGCCCTCCTCGTCCCCGGCTTCGTCCTCGAAATCCTCCACCGACACCGCACCACCACCTCCTGACCCCGTGAGGCCCGCCCTACCGGACCCGGCCCCGCCCGGTCCCCTCCCTCCCGTTCCCGCCGCCGAACGGCCGGGCACACCGGGCGGTCTACGGCCCCGACCACGAGTTCTCCTTGGGTCTGGAGCGGGTCTTGGACGGGGTTGTGCGCTCGTGGACTCCCGCGCTCCGACCGACGACCGAGGGCGGGTCGGGCCCTCAGGTGAGTTCGTCCTCGATGGCGGCGTTCAGCTCGTCCACGTTCATCGCGCCGGGAACGGTGGTGTGGGTGCCGTCGGATCGCAGGAAGACGAACGAGGGCGGGCTGATCACCTCGAAGCCACCCCAGATGGTGCCGAACTCGTCGACCAGGTTGGTCATGTCGTCGATCCCGTGTGCGGTCTCGAAGAGGAGGGCGGCTTCCTCTTCCGAACGACCGACGACGCCATGGAAGTCGATGTCCTCGTGCACCCGGTCGGCGGCCGAGACCACGGAGGCCTGGCCCGGGCATTCCTCGCAGTCCGCGGTCCAGAACCACAGGACGGCGTCGGACTCGGTCAGGGACTCACCCTCGAACTCGGCGCCGTCTGTCGTCGTGGTGGTGAAACTCAGGGCCCGGTGGACCTCGGGGGTGGTCTCGGCACCGGAGTCGATCGTGTCCACGGTGTCCTCGGGTTCGGATCCGCAGGCCGATAGCGCCAGGGTCAACGCGGCGGTCGTCAGGTTAACGCGGTTCATGGTCGCGCCCATGTCTGCACCTCGATGGGGGGATCGGGGGGTGGTCACGGAGTCACGTGATAGTGACGCAAGTGAATGCAGTGCAGTATGCCCGTTACGGAGCGTTCAGGCACCCCCTCCACGAAACTTATCCGCTTTCATGCCCCTTGTCCGGCATCAAGATCCGCTTCGCACCGAGACATGACACCGCCGACCGTCGGCTTCCCAGCGACGGTCGGCGGTGTGCGCTCCGCGGTATCGAGGTCCGTGGTATCGAGGTTCAGGAACGCAGCGCGGCGGCCTCGCGGGCCAGGGCCGTGATGTCGTCCCAACGGGCCCCGGCGACCAGGTCGGTCGGGGTCAACCAACTCCCGCCCACACAGCCCACGTTCGGCAGGGCGAGGTAGTCCGGCGCGCTCTGGAGGGTGATCCCACCGGTCGGGCAGAAGCGCACCTGCGGCAGCGGTCCACCCAGGGACTTCAGGAACCGTGCCCCGCCCGACGCCTCCGCCGGGAAGAACTTCAGCGCGGTCAGGCCCGACTCCAAAAGGGTCATCGCCTCCGACACCGTGGCCACCCCCGGCAGCGAGGGCAGCCCGGTGTCCGACATGGCGCGCGCCAGGTCGGGGGTGCACCCCGGGCTGACCAGGAACCGCGCCCCCGCCTTCGCGGCGGCGTCGGCCTGGTCGGCGGAGACCACCGTGCCGGCGCCCACCACCGCCTCGGGCACCTCCTCGGCGATGCGCTCGATCGCGTCCAGCGCGGCGGGTGTCCGAAGGGTGACCTCGATGCCGGGCAGGCCGCCCGCCACCAGTGCGCGGGCCACGGGCACCGCGTCCTCGGCGTTCTCCAGCACCACCACCGGCATGACCGGGGCGAGGGCGAACAGGTCCTCACCGGAGCGGGGAACGGTCGTCATGTGCTTCTCCAAGTACAGGTTCGGTACGGGTGGGGTCGTGCGGGTCCCCGGCGCGCGGATTCCTCAGTGACCGAAGACGCCGGCGCCGGACTCGGCCGGGCCGACCGCTGCGCGCAGAGCCGCGAAGAGCTCACGCCCGGTGCCCACCGAGGAGTCGACGGAGGGACGAGCGTCCTCCCTGCCCTCCAGGTCGGTCAGGACCTCCAGTGTGCCGTTCACCGCGTCCAGCCGGATGAGGTCGCCGTCCTGGATCCTGGCCAACGGACCGCCCGCCTCCGCCTCCGGGGACACGTGGATGGCGGCCGGCACCTTCCCGGAGGCCCCGGACATACGCCCGTCGGTCACCAAGGCCACCTTCTGGCCCCGGTCCTGTAGGACCCCGAGCGGCGGGGTGAGCTTGTGCAACTCGGGCATTCCGTTGGCACGCGGCCCCTGGAAGCGCACCACCGCGACGAAGTCACCGGTCAACTCTCCCGCGGTGAAGGCCTTCTGCAGTTCGGCCTGGTCGGCGAAGACCTTGGCGGGGGCCTCGATCACGCGCCGTTCGGGGTCGACGGCCGACACCTTGATGACGGCACGGCCGAGGTTGCCGGAGAGCATGCGCAGACCGCCGTCGGGGGCGAAGGGGTCGCCCGCGCCGCGCAGTACCGTCTTGTCGGCGCTGTCCTTCGGCCCGTCCACCCAGGTCAGACCGTTCTCGTCCAGGCGGGGCACCTGACGGTAGCGGTCCAGTCCCGGGCCGACGATGGTGTGCACGTCCTCGTGGAGCAGACCGGCGTCGAGGAGGCTCCCGATGAGGAAGGCCATGCCGCCCACCTCGTGGAACCGGTTCACGTCCGCGGCACCGTTGGGGTACATGCGGGTGAGCAGCGGCACCACCTCGGACAGGTCCGCGAAGTCGTCCCAGGTGAGCCGGATACCGGCGGCGCGGGCGATCGCCACCAGGTGCAGCGTGTGGTTGCTGGAGCCGCCGGTGGCCAGCAGCGCGACCACCGCGTTGACGATGGCCTTCTCGTCGACCTGCTCACCGAGCGGGGTGTGCTCCTCCCCCAACGCGGTGTGGCCGAGTACGCGGCGCCCGGCCTCCTTGGTCAGGGCCTCGCGGAGCGGGGTTCCCGGCTGCTCGAAGCTGGCGCCTGGCAGGTGCAGGCCCATGACCTCCATGAGCATCTGGTTGGAGTTGGCGGTGCCGTAGAAGGTGCAGGTGCCGGGTGAGTGGTAGGCGGCGGACTCGGCCTGGAGCAGCTCCTTGCGCCCGATCTGTCCCTCGGCGAACTTCTGTCGGACCCGCGCCTTCTCCTGGTTCGGCAGCCCCGAGGCCATGGGGCCGGCCGGCACGAAGGCCACCGGAAGGTGCCCGAAGGACAGTGCGCCGATGAGCAGGCCGGGCACGATCTTGTCGCACACACCGAGCATGAGCGCCCCGTCGAACATGTCGTGCGACAGCGCCACGCCGGTGGCCATCGCGATCACGTCGCGGCTGAAGAGGGACAGTTCCATGCCCTCACGGCCCTGGGTGATGCCGTCGCACATGGCGGGGACACCACCCGCGAACTGGGCGACGCCGCCGGCCTCGGACACCGCGGCCTTGATGATCGCGGGGTAGGACTCCAGGGGCTGGTGCGCGGACAACATGTCGTTGTAGGCGGAGACGATCGCCAGGTTGGGGGTGACGTCCCCGGAAAGGGCGAGCTTGTCGCCCACACCGCAGGCGGCGAACCCGTGGGCGAGGTTGGCGCAACCCATCGAGGAACGGGCCGGCCCCTTGCTCACGGCCTCACGGATCCGTTCCAGGTAGGCCGATCGGGTGTCGACGCTGCGGTCGGCGAGGCGGCGGGTCACCTCTGCGACGACAGGGTGGAGGTCGGGGTGCGCGGTCATCGGGCTCTCTCCTCTTCGTGCCACGTACGGCCGGTGCGGCCGATGAGCCGGTCGGCGCCCGCGGGGCCGGCGCTTCCGGCGGGGTAGGGCTCAGGGGCGACACCGAGGTCGTCCCAGGCCTGGATGATCGGGTCCACCCATCGCCATGCGGCCTCGACCTCGTCGCGGCGCATGAAGAGGGTGGAGTCCCCGGCCAACACGTCCATCAGCAGCCGCTCGTATGCCTCGGGTGAGCGGGTGGCGAAGGTGTCGGCGAAACTGAGTTCGAGCGGGACCGGCCGCAACCTCAGCGCTCCGGCGCCGGGTGTCTTGGCCAGCATGGTCAGGTGGATGCCCTCGTCCGGCTGGAGTCGGATGACGAGGGAGCCGGCGTCGCTGGGCGTACCGGCGCCGGGGAAGATCGTGTGCGGCACGTCCCGGAACCGGATCACGATCTCCGAGTCGGCGTTCGCCATGCGTTTGCCGGTGCGCAGGTAGAAGGGGACGCCCGCCCACCGCCAGTTCGCCACCTCGGCGCGCAGGGCCACGTAGGTCTCGGTGTCACTGGTCGGCGGCCCGCCCGCCTCGTCCAGGTAGCCGAGGACCTCTTCTCCCTGGACCTCTCCGCGGGTGTACTGCCCGCGCACGATGTGCCGGGCGACCTGGTCCCCCGCCACGGGTTTGAGGGACTGCAGGACCTTGAGCTTCTCGTCGCGGACGGCGTCGCGGTCGTAGCTGGACGGCGGTTCCATCGCGGTCAGGCAGAGCAGCTGCAGCAGGTGGTTCTGGACCATGTCGCGCATGGCACCGGAGGAGTCGTAGTAGCCCCTACGGCCGCCGACGCCGACGGTCTCGGCCACGGTGATCTGCACGTGGTCGATCCAGCGAGAGTTCCATAGGGGTTCGAGGAAGACGTTGGCGAACCGCAGCACGAGCAGGTTCTGCACGGTCTCCTTCCCCAGGTAGTGGTCGATCCGGTAGATGCGGGACTCGTCGAACACCGCCCCCACCTCGTCATTGACGACCTGTGAGGAGACCAGGTCGCGGCCCAGCGGCTTCTCCATGACCACTCGGGATTCCGGGGTGACCAGGTCGGCGTCGCGCAGGCCATGGCAGATGGCGCCGGAGATCATCGGCGGCACCGCGAGGTAGAAGACCCGGTCCCGGCCGGAGGTGAGCGCCTCGGTCAGACGCGTCCAGCCCGAGGGGTCTCCGCCGACGTCCACCGTGACGTGCCGGAGACGCCCCAGGAAGCGGCGCAGGACCTCGGGTTCGACCACCTGGACGGCGTTGTGGCCACGTACCGCGGAGGCCGCCTTGTCGCGCAGGTCGGCGTCGGTCAGTCCGTCCTTGGAGACGGCGATGACGCGTGTCCCCTCGTCCAGGTGACCGTCACGGTCCAGGAGGTAGAGGGAGGGAAGGAGTTTGCGCATCGACAGATCGCCGGTTCCGCCGAAGACCACCAGGTCGGTGGGGTGGCGGGGCACGGGCTGCTGCATTCGGTCGGCTCCTGCGAGAGGGAGGGAGGAGAGGTGTGATCGGGGGGTGCCGGGGCGCGGGTCCGAGGACTTCCGGTGCGGGGTCCGGAACGTCGTGGCCGGGGGGACCAACGACCCTGTTTCGACCTTAATCCCACTATGGTAAAAAACCAATCACACTTCAGAACAATAATTTACATAAGCACACGGTCTTCACGGCGACCGACCTGGTGAATGGTTCAATGAGGCATGGCCAGAACCCCAGGACGCCTGTCCTCCACCGCGACCAGCGGCCACATCCTGGAGATGATCCGTACGGGAAGCGCCACCAGCAGGTCGGAGATCGCCCGAGCGACCGGCCTCTCGCGCCCGTCCGTCGCCCTGCGGATCACCGAGCTGATCGAGAACGGCCTGGTCACGGAGGGCACCCGCGCCGCCTCCAGTGGTGGCCGGCCACCCACGTTGCTGGAGTTCAACGCCTCCCACGGCCTGGTGTTGACCGGGGCCTTGGGCATGGTCCGCAGCCAGGCCGCCGTGTGCGATCTGGACGGTCGGGTGCTGGTCCGCACGCCGGGCTCGCCCGACATGGAACAGGGACCCGACGCAACCGTGCCCTGGCTACTGGACACATGGAGCGAACAGATCGCGTCCCTCGAACGCTCCCCCGACGACGTCCACGGCGTGGGGATCGGCCTGCCCGGAACCGTGGAGTTCCACGCGGGTCGGGCGGATGATCGGCCCGTCCTGGGCAAGTGGGCCGGCGTGGCCCTGGCCCCGCTCGTGGCCGAACGCTTCCCGGTCCCGGTCATGGTGGACAACGACGTGAACGTGATGGCCCTGGGTGAGCACATCTCGGGCGGCCACGGCCACACCGACGACATGATGTTCGTGAAGGTCTCCACGGGGATCGGCGCGGGGCTGATCTCCGGTGGCAACCTACTGCGCGGGGCCCTCGGCGCGGCCGGGGAGCTCGGGCACATCCCCGTGCGCGACGGTGGCGGCCTGCCGTGCCGCTGCGGCAACACCGACTGCCTGGAGGCGGTGATCGGTGGCCGACGCCTGCTGACCCTCGCGGCGCGGGAAGGGCGGGCGGTCGCGGGACTGCCGGAGCTGGTGACGCTGGCCCAGGACGGGGATCCGGTGGCCGTGACCCTGGTACGCGACGCGGGGCGACGGCTGGGTGAGGCCCTCGCGGGGGCGGTCAACCTACTGAACCCGGAGGTGATCGTGCTCGGCGGCGACCTCTCTGGGGCCTACGACCACCTGGTCGCGGGGGTGCGCGAGGTGGTCTTCCAACAGTGCACCGCGCTGTCCACTCGCCGTTTGCGGATAGTTCCGAGCACCCTGTGGGACGACGCCGGGGTTCGCGGATGCGCGGCGATGGTCACCGAGGAGGTCCTCTCCCCCGACGCCGTGAACAAGCTGCTCGCGGGTTAGGCGGAGGGTTCAGGGCCTCCGCCGGCGCTTCGGCCCGTCCTGAACCGGTCCCCGGATGTCACGGATCGGCTCGGGTCGACTCATGGACGGCCCCGGCCGGGAGCACGGGCGGGCTCACGACCTGGAGGGCGGGGCGATTATCCACAGCCTGTGGACGGTCGTGTTCGACCACGAACTCCCGGGTAAGTGATGGGCGAGGGCGATTCGACACCGATCCCCACCGGCCTCCCTGATCTGCGGGGGCGTCTATTTTCGTGTGCCCGGCATGTCATGACACTTGACAAGATGTACCGAACTACCGAATAGTCACGCACCCGAGCACCTCCCCGCACGCCCCCACCTCCGCAACCCCTGCCCCGTGCGGCCCCGTCCGGAAAGGCCTCCCGTGGACATTCTTGAGAACCCCGCCGTGCTCGTCTTGTTGGGTGCCGGCATCAGCCTGGTCACGAGCGCCGTCGTCACGGCCCTGCACGCCAGACAGATCCGCCGAGCCGAGCTCCGGTCCGGCACCCGCAACTCCGCCCGTAGTCTCACCAGCGCGTTCATCGCCGAACGTGACGGCGACGGCGACAAGACCGAGTTCCTGCGCGACGCCGAGCTCACCGTCATGTCGATGACCGACCGCAAGACGCGTGAACGGCTCGCCGCCGTCGTCCGGCTACTGCGCGAACACGAACTGCCAGAGGTCGAACAACTCAGTGGCGTCGGCTCCGGTACCGCCAAGCGGGTCCTGTGCGACCACGCTCTGGACGTCCTCGGCGCCCACCTGCGAGCGGACCGCCTCCCAGAGATCCCCTCCGCGATGCGCAAGATGCTGAGCGTGGAGGAAGAGGCCCTGAGCATCCACTCCGGGGAGACGCCCAAGCCCGCCGCGCCGATCGAGAAGAGCTCCGTCACCGCGCGTCCCCGGCACACCGGAAGCGCGCCCGCCAAGAGCACCCCGGCCCGTAAGACGACCACCAAGACGACCAAGGGTGGCACCAAGCCCTCCGGCAAGACCAGCGGACGCACCGCCACACCGGCGAGCCCTGAGAAGGAAAGCGCGTTCTGGGACGACTGACCCCGGTTCGTCACGGGACACGCGACTCCACGCACCCCGATCGGGAGCGTTCTCCAGGCGGAACCGCATCATTGCGCGCACGCCCACCGGGACGCTCCGAACCGATGTTCCCACGGCGGGTCAGAAGTGATTCTTGCGGTCACACGTGAGAAAGTCGGGCAGGAAAACCTCCGTGGACTTCCATCCGACGAAGGAACTTGTGCGGCGCAATTGTGGTCAGGAACCGCGCGCGTGGACAACCCGAACGCGCACTCTGCGAGAACTTCACCTAGGATCACTGCCACGCGCGGGTTCTGGTGTCTTAGCCGCCCCCTGCCCATCGGTGCCGCACCCTCTTCCACGGGTGCCACATCTTCCCTCGATGACTTTTCGGCCCGGATTCCGGACATCCCGCGCGCATCCCCTGCGCGACCTCCGCCATTCCTCGGATCCGGACGCGAGACCCGCTCGGGTCGGTGTCCGTCCGTTGGCACGTCCAGCCGTCCGAACTCACCGAGATTGTCACGATGCCCGCTGACGAGAACTCCGCCGATTCCGGCGCGGACCAGACACCAGACGAGATCCCGGAGAACGATCCCGTGTCCGAGGACCGGAGAGACTCCGAGGAACAAGACGGTCCCGGGGGACCCGAGACCGTGGCCGAGGAGCCTCGCGCCGAGGATCCGAACGAGGCACCGGAAGAGGCAACGGACGGAGCGTCGGCACCGGACGGTGTGAGTACGCCTGATGGTGAGAGCGCTCCGGCGCCCGTCGTCGACGACGTCGACGAGTCCGTGGCGGCCACGGAGAAGTCCGGTGAGGACGCTTCGCGGGACCGGACCGAGGACGACACCACTCCGGATGACGAGGGTGCCGAGAGCTCCGAGACGGAACCGTCCGAAGGCGCCGAGGAAGTGACCGCCCAGGCCACCTCGAACGTCACCGGGGCGAGCCCCGAGAGCGCACCCGAGACGGACGGCGAGGCAGGCGGCGAGGAACAAGGCGCCACCGGAGCCGGTGATGAGTCCGCCGCCACCGCCACGGCCACCGTGGCGACCGGCAAGAAGGGGCACCGCCGTCTGCGCCGCGTCGTCCTGTGGACCGCGGCCTCGGTCGCGATCCTCCTGTGTCTGGGCGCCGCCACCGCCTACGGCTACTACCACTCACTGCGTTCGGAGATGACGCAGCACGACATCGGTTCGGTACTCAGCGAGGAGGACCGACCGGACAAGATCAGCGACGCGGTCAACATCCTCTTCATCGGATCCGATGGATACGAGGAGGACAGTCCCGCCTACACGGAGGAGTTCGAGGGCGAACGCTCCGATTCCCTGATGCTCGCGCACATCTCGCCGGACAAACGCGTGTCGGTGATCAGTTTCCCGCGCGACTCCCTGGTGCAGCTTCCCGAATGCGACGCCTACGCCAAGACCGAGGGCACCTACGGCTACTTCGGCATGATCAACGCCGCGATGTACCACGGTGGCCCGCCCTGTGTCGTGCGGACCATCGAGTCGCTCACCGACATTCGGGTCGACCACTTCGTCCACCTGAGCTTCGCGAGCTTCCGAGACGTGGTGGACGCCATCGGTGGGGTGGACATGTGCATCCCCGAGCCCATGCGGGACGAGCGGTCCAAGCTCGACATCGAAGCCGGTCAGCAGACCCTCCGCGGGGAGGAGGCCCTGTCCTTCGTCCGGGCCCGCTACGACATCGGCGACGGTGGGGACATCGGCCGCATCGACCGACAACAGATGTTCATGGCGGCGCTCGCCGACCAGGTGACCAGCAGCGACGTGCTGGCCAGCCCGCGCAAGCTCAACGGGGTCCTGCAGGCGGTGGCCCAACACAGCGCCACCGACCGTGAGCTCTCGCTCGATCGCATGTTGTCCATCGCGGTCACCATGGCCGACGTGGACTTGTCCGACATCGAGTTCCACACCGTGCCCTGGTACCAGGCTCCGTACGACCCCAACCGGGTCATGTGGAACCAGGAGGACGCCGAGGAACTGTTCCGGGCCGTGCGCGAGGACCGTCCTCTGCCGGAACTGCTCGCCGCCGATGACGCTTCGGTCCCGCAAGAGCCGCCGACGTCCTCTCCGACCCCGGTGGACCGGTCGGTCGTGGAGAACGGCGAGGCGCTGGAGGAAGAGGGTGTGGGCGAGGAGGACGCGACGGGATCGCCGTCCGCCCGTCCGGGCGAGGGCCGTGACGCCACGTCCAACCCGTGTGAGGACGGGCTCGGGTTCGGTACCGGCGAGGACGACTGGTAGCGGTCACACGAATCGACCTCGACGTGGAGGGCTCCGCCGTGAACGGCGGGGCCCTTCGGCGTTCACGGGTTCGGTGGGGTCGAGGGGGCCGGTCGGGTCCGGGAAGGACCGCGGGTTCAGGGAGGACCACGGGTTAGGGGAAGGGCACCGGATCGGAACGCCCCATGGCCGGAGCCGACCGCGCCCTATGTGCGGCACCCGATGCGCGGCGGGAGAACGGGGCGCCGGGGTCCGCCCCGACGCCCCGAACGCTCTCGGAACCCCTGTGTCGTCCTCCCTCCCCGGACCGGAGCGGGCGGTCCGGGTGAGGACTCGGCGCGCCCCCGGCCTCCTGGGCCGGGGCACACCGCGCACCTCGGGCGGCGAGAGCCGACCCGTGCCCACCGGCGGATTCCGGGGAACCCTCACAGTTCAACCCGATGGCCGATCGACGGAGGCGGTCACGCGTATCGCCCAAGGTGGTGCGCCCACCGCTGTGGGTGGGCGCACGTTCGGAATCAGCTCAGGCCCAACCCCAGGTCCGCGGCGGAACCCTCGGCCACGGGCAGTTCGTCGGTGGAGACGGGCAACTGGTCGGTGCCGACCTGGGGCTCTCCCAACTGAGGCAGACCCTGGACGTCGACGAGGTCGCCGCCGGGGGTCTGCGGCAGCAGATCGCCCACCAGGTCCGTGGCACCGCTCTGCGGCAGGGTCCCGGCCGAGTCGCCCACGGGGAGCGGCAGTTCGAGTTCGGCGGCGGTGTCGGTGACGGGCTCGGTGGCCTGGTTCAGCGCCCCTGCGTCCACGCCGTCGACCACATCGGTGGCGGCCAGGTCCTCGGATCCGCTCATCGGGAGGGTCTCGGCGACGTCCGCGGGCAACAGGGTGGTGACTCCGCCGGTCAGGTCGGCGTTCTCACCCGCGTCGAGCCCGACGGGGTCGCTCATGGGGACGGTCCCACCGACCCGGTCGAGGTCGACCTCGTCGAGGCCGACCAGGTGCGCGTCGGTCTCCTGCACCCCGGTCTTGACCCGGCTCCCCAACTCACCCGCGGTGTCCTCGACGACGGAGGCGTGGTGCCCCAGGTCGAGGGGCGACTCGGAGTGGTTCAGCGGGAGGGTCTGTCCGCCACCGCTCAGGGGGAGGGCGTCGAGCAGCCCCGTACCCCCCAACAGCCCGGAGAGGGGGTCGACGGCACCGCCGACCGGGGAGGCCCCGGCCGCGTCGGTCAGCGGCAGGGTCTCGGTGGCTCCGTCCAGACCGAGCGGGCCGAGTTCGGCGGCGTTCTCCTCGCCGGTCTCGATCGGGGTTTCGGCGGAGACACCGTCACCGACGACGTGTCCGACGGTGTCGGTGGGGGTTCCGGACTGGTGCTGGACATCGGGCTGGGCGGAGATCTCGCCGGGCTGGACCTGGACCAGGTCACCGACGGGGGTACCGACGCCTTCGGTCAGGGCGGTGGGGACCTGGTTTCCCAGGTCTCCCAGGGGGAGGCCGTCCGTGACACCGCCGAGCGTGTCGGCCCCCGCGATCCCGGCGCCGAGGGCGACGAATCCGGCGGTGCCGGCCGCCAACAGCATGGCCTGGGCGGAGGAGCGGGCGGTGTGGAACATGTGTGTCCTTCCAGAGTGGTTCTCGTGTCGGTTCATTCGGGTGCGACGGGGCGATGTCACGCCCCGTCACGGTGGCCCGTCTCCCTGGCCGGGGGATCGGGGCCGGAAGGCTTGTTCCGGCGGTCGAACCATCGCGCCCATGGAAGGGGCGGGGTCGGTTCTTGCCGGATTCAGTCGGTCGGTCTGGCGGACCACCGGCTGACGTGAACCTCGCAGGAGGTGCGGGGCTCACGTCAGCCCCCAGACGCGTGGCTGGGAAGGGTGTGCCGGGAGAAGGCCGATCGCGCGCGGTGGGACGCCGAAGGAATGAGGAGCGTGTGGAAACGCTCGGGGCGTGGCGGCGCGGTGGACCTGTGGGGGTCCGTTAGTCCGGGGAGAAGGTGGACTCGTCCGTGGGTTCGACGGGCGCCGAACGCAGGACGTGTCGGGCGGCCTCGAACAGGCCGGGGGCGGGTGCCGGAGCGGCCGCGGTGGCGAGGTAGCCGGCGACGGCGTGCGCGGTCGCGGTGCCGCCGGTGGCGGTGGGCGCCGTGGCGGGCGCGGCACCGCCGGCGGAGGAGGCGTCGAGGACGTCCGGACCCAGGACATCACTCTCGTCGTCGGAGTCCGCCACATCGGTCGCCTGGACCGGGTCGGGGACGGCCCGTTCGTGAGGAGGCGGGGCATCGAGGCGCGCCATGGTCTCTTCGACCTCGGGCTCTTCGGGGTTCTGCCCCGTCTCGGTGGTCACGCCGGTCTCATCGGGGCCGTCCGTGTCCTGGGACTCGGGGTGGTCGACCTGACCGGTGACCGGGGCGAGCGTCTCGGGAAGCCCACCCGGTTCGGGCAGCGAGGCCGAACGCACGGCCTCGTGAACGTGCGGAACCGGATCCGGGGTCTTGGCCTGGAGCGCTTGTGCGGCCTCCGAGGCACCGCCGACCGCTCGGGTCGCGTGGCCCCCTACCTCGGCGACGGTGTCACCGACCGGGCCGAGTCCCTCCGCCCGTTCCACGACGGCGCCCGTCGAGGGCAGCGCGGGTTCGGAGAGGGAGAGTTCCTCGGCGTGTGCCGGAGCGGAGGAGAGCCATACGGTGAACAGGATCGCGGTGACCAACCCCGCGAGCAGCAGGACCCTGCGGAGTGGTTCCGGCCACACGGCGGGACCGACGCCGGTGGCGCCGACCGTACCGTGGTATCCAGACACCGAGGTTTCCTTCCGCCGTACCGTGGGTCCTCCCCGAGGCGATGCCCGGGTCCCGACAGCCTGTGGGGTTCATGTGAATGGCACCGGAAACATCGTGTTCCAGATGCTCGACTCCAGGTCAGAGAGGGCTTGCCGCGCTGACTGACCGCGACGTTAGCATGAATTACCCAACCGTCGTCCGCGTTTTCGAAGTAATTTATCCGCCCCACAGACAGGCTTCAGAGCAGCCAGATGTGGCAAAACGGGAAAAAACCAACGACAATTCGAGTATTAGCCCTCAACCCCTCAACGGCTCTGCGGAGGTTGAACCACACATGACCGAGATCCCCCAGAGCCACCGGTTGTCCCCCAAGCCCCTGGGCGAACTCCTCGCGGAGATGCGTTCCGGGGCACGAACAGGACCATCCGCCCAGGGACGAGTGCATTCCCTGCTCCAGGCGGTGCTGACCATCGGTGGTGATCTGGACCTGGCCACCGTGCTGCGCAGGCTGACAGAGGCCGCCGCGCAGCTGACGAAGGCCAGGTACGCCGGACTCGGAGTGATCGGCGAGGACGGCAACTTCACCGAGTTCATTCCCGTGGGGCTGAGCCGGGAGCACGTCGAACGGATCAGTCGCTTCCCTCATGGCAGGGGCGTGCTGAGCGCGCCCCTGTACGACCGCGCCGCGCTGCGCCTGTCCGATCTGCGCGACCACCCGGAGTTCGGCGGGTTCCCCGAGGGGCACCCCGGCATGTCGAGTTTCCTCGGGGTACCGATCCAGGTCCGCGACGAGGTGTTCGGCAACCTCTACCTGACGGAGAAGGAGAACGGCGAGGAGTTCGACGAGGAGGACGAGGCGATGGTCACCGCGCTGGCCACCGCCGCCGGCGTCGCCATCGAGAACGCCCGCCTGTACGAGGAGACCCGGCTGCGCGAACGCTGGCTGGGCGCCTCCAGCGAGATCACCACGCGACTGCTCTCGGGCGCGGACACCAACCAGGTGCTGACCTACATGGCGGCCCAGGCCAGGGAGATCAGCGGGGCGGACACGGCGGTGGTGATGCTGCCCGACCCGCACGCGCGCGATCACCTCTTCGCGGAGTTCGCGGATGGTCCGGTCGCCCAGGAGATCCTGGGGACGCCGGTCGAGATCCACGACTCCGTCTGTGGGTGGGTGTACGAGTCCGGGGAGGCCGTCACCATTCCCGATCTACGGCAGGCCAAATGCCCGATGCTGACGCACCGCGGGTACGGTCCCGGGTTGTTGGTGCCGTTGGGCACCCCGGGGAACACCCGAGGCGTGTTGTTGCTCGGCAAGCTCCTCGAACGGGCTCCGTTCGACGCCAACATCCGCCGGATGTTGCATTCGTTCTCCGCGCAGGCGGGGGTCGCCCTGGAGTTGGCGGACGCCCGCCGCGACACCGAGCGGATCGTGGTGTTGGAGGAGCGCGACCGGATCGCCAAGGACCTGCACGACGTGGTGATCCAGCGATTGTTCGCCTCGGCGATGACCCTGATGAGCACGGTCCGGCTGATCGATTCCGCCGAGGCCGAGGAACGGGTCCAGCTCACCATCGACGAGCTGGACGGCACCATCAGGGAGATCCGCTCCACCATCTTCGACCTGCAGAACCCACCGAGTCGGCAGGACACGTCGTTGCGCGGTCGGATCCTGCGACTGGCGGAGAACACCGCGCACAGTCTCGGTTGTCATCCGGGGGTGGGTCTGGACGGGCCGATCGACGCGTCGGTCCCCGAGGACGTGGGCGAGCAACTCCTGGCGGTGCTCGGGGAAGGGTTGACCAACGTGGCCCGACACGCCCAGGCCTCGGAGGTACACGTGTCCGTGGTCGTGGAGGAGAGGGCGGTCACCGGCCGTTCGACCACCCTGGCATTGAGCGTGACGGACAACGGGGTCGGGTTGCCGGAGACGGGTCGCCGCAGCGGGCTGCGCAACATGAAGGAGCGGGCCCTGGCCCTGGGCGGGGAGTTCGAGGCCAGGCGCGGTGAGGTCTCCGGAACCGTGCTGACCTGGAAGGTCCCGGTTCCCGATCCGGCTCCGGAACCGCATCTCGACCTGTACTGAACCGGACACCCTTCCGGGTTCGGAAGGGTTGTCCACAGGCCGGAGATCGGGGCTTGGCAGTCGATCCCCGGTCGTGTTCAGTGGAAGGTGGGGGCACCGGAAGACCATCCGGTCCCTCCCCCGTCCCCGCTCGGCGGGAGGTCACCGTTGCCCACCTCGACCCGACCATCGGTCCCTCACCGCCTCGACCCCGATACCGCTACCGCCGGTGGACCGCACACCGGTAGCGCGCTGCCGGGCCGAGGACGGAACCGGGTCGATCGGAGCCGGGTCGTCCCGAGCCTTCGAAGACGGTGACGGCGGTCGGGGTGCGACCACCCGGACCGGCGCCGATCCCGGTCCCCCGACCTGAAGCTCCAGGTCATGCCTTGGACCGATCGACGCGTGAACACCCGACACCCCCGGAGGAGGTTCCAGCAGAGCGACCAGGACCGATGTTCGGAACCGCCGTCGACACCGATTCGAGGAACGACGGGGAACAGCGAAGAACGGTGTGGAAAACGGTCCTCAGGTAATCGAGCCGGGTGACCACCGACGCGACCGTTCCGGTCTCGATACGGCCGGGGTGCGTCGATGCGATCACCACAAGGGAGATTGGCCATGCCGCCGAGCCCGAACACGTACCCGGCGACCTCCTTGGAGGTGGACAGGTACCTCGCGACGACCCTCTGCCCACCCGGCGTCACCGCGTTCAGCGCGAGACCGGACGCGTACCGCGACGCCACGGCCGCACTGGTCACGGCCCACGAAGGTTCGAGCCGCCGTTCCGCCGGGGTCCGCACCACGAACGGCACCGCGGGGGTGCCCGCACGAGGGAATCGCGCCGAGGTCCGGATCATGAGGTCGCCTCGGGGGACGTCCACCGGTGGGGCCGCCAAAGGCGGGCCGGAAAGAGTCCCACCCGGCCGGTTCGTGTCGACGCGCACCCGCCCATCGAGGTCGGGGGCGCGAAGGCACGACGGCTCGCCGCGTCCGAGGGTCAGAGCCGCCAAGGGGTCTCCAGGTGCGCGAACGTCACCGGCGAGACCCCGTGCCCGACCCACGAGAAGACCACCCCGGGTGACCCGAGCGAGAGGCCGGCTCGGCGTTCCGACGAGCGTCCCGATCGCGCGACGGCTCTGTTCGGGCGCCGGTCGATCCCTGCGACGAGCGGCCCCCAGGAGGAACGGCGATGCGTACGGAACCCAGGGGATCCGGACATGTGACCACCGGAGATCGATGATCCGACATGGACGGTCGCCGGGAAGGCCCATCTCGGAGCGGGGAGAGGGCGGCCAGGGGGCGGTGTCCCCCTGGAAGCCGTCGCCGGTCGGTTCGATGGCGGTCGAGAGGACGTCGACCACGACCACCTCGGTGGAGACGCCCTCGGGTGCCGGTCCATCGAGGATGCCCGGTTCGGATCGTCCGGGATCCACCTCGCGCGCCGCGGTGGGGGGCGCGGCGCCGTGCCCGTTCCGACTGCCTGTTCGCGCGGTCGCGGGCCGAAGGAGGGTGCCCACGGGCTCGGGCGGGTTCGGCTCGCGTGGGCCGGTCGGTGCGCCTCGGGCGCCACCAACAGGATGGTCCGCTCCGGCGGGTCGATGGTGCCGTCGGCTGTCGGGCACGTGGTCGGCCGGAGCGGTGACGGGCCGGCCCATGAGGGGCGTCACCAACGCGGGAGCATGGCTTCAGGCGGCTCGTGCGGCACGAATGAAACTCTGATCCGTTCGTTTCGTCACCGCCACCTGAAACGCTCCATGCATGCCAGGGGCGACGAAACAGCGCCTACGCAATGTGCTCGACGTATCACGATAGTGACGAAACAACGCAACGAAAACGCGTTCGAGGCCACCGTCGAAACGGAGAGGGAGGAGGTGGGCCCAGCTCTCCGCAGGGGTGCGAGGGGCTACTTCGAGGGCCTATCGGGGTGAGGCCCGGTCAGGGGCGGCGGTCGAGACCGGACCAAGGCTCCGACTTCGCAGATCCGGGTTCGCAGGTCTCGGAAAGGGGGCCGGACGAACCATCGGAGCGGACGGTGAGCAACCGGATCCCGTGTGCGGCGACCAGAGCGCAGACCACGGCGGTCACCGCGCCGGGAACGCCGCCGGCGTAGGTCTCCCCCATGAACGCCACACCCACGACCGCCGCCGCCACCGGATTGGCGAGCGTGGTGATGCCGAGCGGCGCGCCCAGATCCATACCCTGGTAGGCGGCTTGGGCCAGGAAGAGCCCGAAGACCGCGATCACCGGGGTGGCCAGGGTCGCGGGGTGGACGAACGCGGTGACCCCGAAGTCTCCGAAGGCCCACACGGCGGTCTTCACCGCGGCCGAGGAGACCCCGAACGCGACCCCGGCGGCCCCGGCCAGCAGATAGCTTCGCCAGGCCATCGAAGGAATCCTGCCCGCCAACCAGGCGACGGCGGAGATCAGCAGGACCGTGCCCGCCCCGACGAGTACGGAGTCCGATTCCGACATCACCCCGCCCACGTCCCCGGTGACGGTGACCGCGAGCAGGACGCCCAGGGCCACCATCGTGAAGGCGGCCCCACGCCATTCCGCCGAGCTCACCCGCCGGTGCTCCAGCCGGGCCGACCAGGGGATACCGAAGACCAGGACGAGCACGCCGAGGGGTTGCACCACGGTGAGCGGGGCGAAACCGACCGCCGCCACCTGGAACCCGGCACGACCTCCGTTGAAGACCAGTGACACCCACCAGAGCGGGTGCCGCAGCAACAGACCGAACTGCCGTCCTCCTGTGAGCGGCGCGGAGAGCCGGACCGCGAGCCTGCGTTGGGCCACGGCGGCGACCGTGTACGCGACACAGGAGAGCACACCGAACGTGACCCCGAGCCACATGCCGTAGGAGAGCAGCGTCATGTGCACCATTTTCCCGGTATGGGGCGAAGCGCGGCAACCGGACGGCTGAGAGGTGGTGAAGGTGGTGGGAGGGCACGCCGAGGCGCGCGAAGAGCGAAGCTCCCCATACGTCCGCGGTAGGCCGAACACATCGGGCGAGGACAGGCCGACTCTCACCCTGTGGACGACCGGTCCGTGGCCCGAAGGCCGAACCGGTCGGTGGCTCGGTGACTCTGTGGCTCTGTGGCTCGGCCGATCAGCCGCCGGCGAGCAGGGCGCGGTCGATGACGGTGCCCTCAACGTCCGATCGTCCGACGTTCTCCGAGTGGAGGGGATCGTCTTCGACACCGGTGGCGGCGAAGTAGCGGCCCGAAGCCGGGAGGAACGCCATCACGGTGGCCACCACGACCGCCGCCACGTACACGACGGTGTGGACGACCCGGAGCGCCAACGCGGCACCCGGGCCCTCATAACCGAGGCCGGCGAACACACCCAGGCCGGACAGCACCCCCAGCCCCATGGACGCCAGCACGCTCACCAGGCCCACACCGGTCATCAACACCACGAGCGTCACCCTGGACCAGTGGTGTCCCCTGGCGAACCAGACGACCAACAGGGCGGAGAAGGTGTAGAGCAGCCCGCGGACCGACAGGGCGAGCCACGGCACCGCGGCGCCCTCCGCCAGCCCGGGCGCCACCGCGAGGGAGGTCTCGATGATGCCCGCCGCGATCGCCGACGCCCACAGGAACGTGGACCAACGCACCTGGCTCGGAAGGGTTCTGTCCATACGACCGAGTCTTTCGGGTGCCGTACTCGGATTCCATGGTGGTGATACCACCACCACGCGTGGTGCCCACTCCCCCACCGCGTCCGAACGCCACGTCACATCGCGTCCACACGCTTCAGGCTCCGTCCGCCCGCTCCACCGGTACCGTCCCTCGATAGAGCGACGACACCACCGTCTCGATGTCGGGTTCGCGCAGGGTCAGGTCGACCACCTCGTGCTCCCCGGCCACCTCGGCGATCACCCTGGCGGGGTTGTCCCGCAGCTCCAACCACTGCCTGGGCCCCTCTACCCGTACGGTATGGGCCCCGGGAACCTCGATCCTCGGCGCCGGAGCCGCCAGGTCGACCACCAGGACCCGCGGTACCGGCACGGTCGCGCGCAGTTCGGGAAGGCCGCCGTCGAAAGCCAACCGACCGTGGTCGATCACCATCACCCGGTCGCACAGACGCTCCACGTCACCCAGGTCGTGCGTGGTGATGAGGATGGTGGTGCCCCGCTCGGCGTTGGTCCGCAGCAGGAACTCGCGGATGGTCGACTTGCTCACCACGTCCAGCCCGATGGTCGGTTCGTCCAGGACCAGCAGCCGTGGAGCGTGCAGGAGGGCGGCGGTGAGGTCGCCCCGCATGCGCTGGCCCAGGCTGAGCTGTCGGACCGGCGTGTCCAGGAAGGGACCGAGTTCGAGGAGTTCGGTGAGCTCCGCCAGTCGTTCCGCGTGCTCGCGTTCCGGTACCCGGTACAGGTGCCGGGTCAGGGACAGGCTGTCGCGCAGGGGAAGGTCCCACCACAGGGTGGTGCGCTGTCCGAACACCACCCCGATCTCCGCGGCCAACCGGGTGCGCCGGCGGGCCGGTTCCAGGCCCGCCACCCGAACGGTCCCCGAGGTGGGGGTGAGGATGCCGGTGAGCATCTTCATGGTGCTGGACTTCCCGGCGCCGTTGGGACCGAGGTATCCGACGATCTCCCCGGCCCGGACCGTGAAGGTGACGTCGCCGACCGCGCTGACCCGGCGGCGGGTCCGGCGCAGGAACGGGCCTTCGGACAGGACGAAGTCACGTCCCAGACCGACCGCCTCGATGATCGGTTCTCCGGGTGCCTCACGGTGGAGGGTCTCGTTCGGGGTCATCTCTCAGCTCCCGGTGGATCGGTAGTGACGCAGCCCGAACCGCCAGGTGAGGGCGGCGCAGACACAGAGGAGGACCGCGACGACCGGCCCGAGGTAACGCAGCTGCTCGGGCATTCCGAGGGGGTCGGGGCGGTCGAGGACGAGCAGTGCCGGCTGCCAACTGATGAAGGCCAGCGGCACCACGTAGGTGACCGAGCGGACGATCTCCTGCCCGTAGATCGCGATCGGGTATTCGGTGAGGGCCTGCCCTCCGTAGGTGAGTGAGTTGGCGGCCTCACGCGCACCGGCGATGAAGAACTGCAGGCATCCGGTGATCACCCAGATCGCGGCGCAGATCAGCGTGCCGGAGAGCACCATCAGGACCAGCAGTCCCACCTTGGCCACGGACCACTCGACGTCGACCTCGGACAGGGCGACCCCCAGGATCGCCAGGGCCGGGACGACCTTGCCCAACCGTCGCGGTGAGAACTCGTCCGCGGCCACCTGGACCAGTGGGGACACCGGCCGGATGAGCATGGTGTCCAGGGTCCCCGATCGGATGTGGGTTCCCAGGCGTTCCACCGAACCCGCGAACATGTCCGCGGTCCCGAAGGCGCTCGAAGCCAGCCCGAACACCAACAACCCCTCCATCACGCTGAATCCGGCTAGGGTGCCGGCGTGGCCGAACAGGATCACCACGGCGCCGACCTGGGTGAGGACGCTGACCGTGACGGCCAAGGACATGAGCACGAGGGAGAGCGGATACTGCGCGAAGGCCCGAACCCACAGCCAGGCCAGCCGCCGGTAGTCGGCGAACGGCCGTAGGAGTGTCGTGGCGGTGTACCGGACCCGACCGGTCCGCCCACCTCCGGGCTCGGACCACCCGTCCCCGGGGATTCCGGCGCGGCCCTTGGTGTCAGCCACCCTGGATCACCACCCTGCGCGTGGCCGTGGCGGTGATCCAGGCCCCCAGACCGAGCAGCACCGCCGCCCACAGCGCCTGGAGGGCCAGACCGCTCAGAATTCCACCCCCGGGCAGTGACTCCTTGCCGAGCAGGATCTCGGCGGGGATCTGCACCATCGACGCCCACGGCAGCAGCCGTAGAACGTCTCCGATCGCCGGTGGGAACAGGGGCAGCGGCAGGATCATCCCCGCGAGGATCGGCCCGACCAGCCCGGCGACCGCCCACACTCCACGGCTGTCCAACATCCAGAACCCGCAGAGCGAGTACAGGTAGCGCAGGGCGAAGCCGACCAGTGCGGCGAGGACCACCGAGGTCAGGAACGCGAGCGCGCCCGTGATCTCGTAGGGCAGCACCGTGTCGAACAGGACCACGCCGACCAGGAAGGTCGGCACCCCGCGGAAGAGGAAACCGCAGGTGGATCGGCCCAGGTCCTCTGACAGGCACCACCCCTGGAGGGAGATCGGGCGGAGCAGGTCGTTGGCGACCTCACCCGTGCGGATGCGCTCGGCGAGGTCGAGTGAGGGACCGGTGTGGACGATCATGGTGACCGTGATGAGCATCTGCCCGACGAACACCTGGGTGACGGCGTCGGAGGCGTCGTACCCATTGATCTGTGGGCGCGCGGAGAACACCGCGAGCAGGACCATCGCGTTGATGGCGCCGAAGACCGAGTTGGTGATGAAGCCGGCGACGAGCGCGGCACGGTAGGTCGAATGGCGGCGTAGCCCTCGGGCGTACACCGCGAAGTGGACACGCACGGGCGCGACTCCCCTTGACGGCTGAAGAACGTGCAATCGGCACGTCCCTGGGCCAGGGGGCCAGGTCCGGGTCGCCTAGAGGAAGCGACGTTAGCACAACGGGTAACGCCCCCACCCATGATTTCGGGAGGTCCGGAAACGGTGGGGCGCGTGGATTCTCGTCGACGTACCGAGGTCAGCCGCGGCCCGCGAAGGGCATCTCCCGGGCCATCACCGTCAGGGTGGGCACGTTGACGTCCAACGGCAGGGACACGATGTGCGCGATGGTGTCGGCGACGTGCGCGGCGTCGATGGTGGGTTCGGGGCGCACCGAACCGTCGGCCTGGCGGGCGTTGGCACCGAACCCCGCCGTCATCGCGGTGGCGGCGTTGCCGATGTCGAGCTGGGTGCACGCGATGCCGTGACCACGCAGGTCCAGGTTCATGGAGGCGGTGAGTCCGCTGATGGCGTGCTTGCTCACGGTGTACGCCACGCTCGACGGCCGGGGCACCCGCGCCGAGATGGACCCGTTGTTGATGATCCGGCCGCCCCGGGGTACTTGATCGCGCATGAGCAACGCGGCCTCTCGGGCGCAGTACAGCGCCCCCGTGACGTTGGTGTCCAGGACCTCCCGCCAGTCCTCGTCGGTGACCTCGTCCACCGACGCCGCGGGCCCGAACACACCGGCGTTGTTGAACAGCACGTCCACGCGACCGTGTCGTTCGCGCACCGCCCGGAACAACGACCGCACCGAGTCGGGCGAGGTCACGTCGGTCTCCACGACGATCGCCCCGGGACGGCCCTCGGCGGTCTCCGCCAAGGTGGTGGCACGACGGCCCGCCAGGACCACCGAATGACCTTCGTCGAGGAGGCGTCGCGCGGTGACGCGGCCGATCCCCGCTCCGGCCCCGGTGATCACGATGACCTTGTGGTCGCCCCTGTGGTCGCCGCCGGCATCGGCCCTGGTCTCGCTCATGCCCGTCCCTCGCTCCCGTTCCGCGTGCTCGATCCGCGTTCTCAGTGTTCTCGGTCCGCGGAACGGGAGGTTATCGGCCCCGGGGCACACCCTCTCCTCAGGCCCCCTCGGCGCACTCGAAGAACCACGCCACGGCCACCGCGCCCGGGTCGAGCACGTCCTGCGCGCGTTCGCCCAGGTAGCTGGCTCGTCCTCGGCGCGCGATCATCCCACCGGTGGAGTCCGCGCCCGCGCGGGCGGCTCGCGCCGCGTCCGACACCGCCTCCCGCCAGCCGACCGTGGAGGTCTCGGTGAGCGCGTCGGTCGCCGGCGCCATCGCGTCCACCATGGTCTTGTGCCCCACTTCGGCCTTGCCGAGCCTGCGCACCGCCCCGGTGGCCCTGCCGAAGGCCGCGCCCAACTCCGGCACGTCCCAGGGCGCGGAGGGTCCCGAACCGAGCCGACCGAACCACAGCCCGAACAGCGGACCACTGGTTCCACCGGAGGCGAGGAAGGCGTCGGACACGGTCTGGAACACCTGGGCCGGGTGGTCGCCCTCGATCCCCGCCAACCCCTCCCGGCCCCGCTTGAGCGCGGAGGAGATGTTCCATCCGAAGTCGCCGTCACCGGCCTTCCGATCGAGTTCGGTGAGCTCGTCGGCGTCGGCGATCACCCGTTCGGCGAACGCGAGCAGCCACGTCCTGGTCTCCGCGCCGGTCAGGTCGGCCGCGTTCCCGTCACCCGTCATGTCCACCACTCCCGTCACCACACCAGCGCCGGGGTACGCACCGGCGCGTCCCAGAACTTCACCAGGTCGTCGCTCAAAGCCGTGAGCGTGATCGACAACCCCTTCATGTCCAACGACGTCACGTACGGGCCGACCAGGGAGCGGGCGACACCGATCCCCCGCCCGTCCAGGACCCGTCGGGTCTCGCGGGCCGCCACTCCGAGTTCGAGTCCGTGGGTGGCGCCCAGTCCGTTGACGATCGCCAGGACCGAGTCGCCACGGCGCAGCCCCACCGACTCCACCAGGGGCGTCACCAGGCTCTCCACGAGTTCCGCGGCACCGGTGGTCGGTCTGGTCTCGATGCCGCGTTCACCGTGGATGCCCACGCCGAACTCCATCTCTTCGGGCTCCAGGTCGAAGGAGCGCCGTCCGGTCATCGGGTTGGTGCACGCCTCGAACGAGACACCGAGCGTCGCCGACCGCGCCACCACCTGCCGGCCCAGTTCCCGCACCTCGACGACGGGGGCACCCGCCTCGGCCGCCGCTCCGCAGATCTTCTCGACCGCGACCACGGCGGCGGTTCCGCGCCGGCCGGGTCCTCCCTCGTCCTCCTTCTGCGTGGCCAGGTCGTCATCGACCAGCACCTGTTCGACCCGGTGCGTCTCGGAGAGGAGTTCGGCGGCGATGGAGAAGTTCAAGACGTCGCCGGTGTAGTTCTTGATCACCATGACCGTTCCCTCACCGGTGTCGGCGGCCTGGATCGCCGCGCGCACCTGAAGGGCCGTGGGACTGGCGAAGACGTCCCCCGGCACGGCCGCGTCGAGCATGCCCTGGCCGACGAAGCCGGTGTGCAGGGGTTCGTGCCCGGAACCACCGCCCGACACCAGCGCGACCTTGCCCGTGGCGGGCACGCGCCGGGTGACGAACAGTGGATCGGTGTGCACGTCGACCAGGCCGCCGTGGGCTTCGACGAGCCCCTCCAACGCCTGTTCGACGAGGGTCTCGCGCTCGTTCATGAAGAACCGGCTCATGCCGCCTCCCGGATCGTCGAGGTTCTGGCGGGGCACCGCGCCGTGGGCCTGACGGGGCGCCCCGCCCACACGACCTACCCGCTTTCGACGGCTCCCCACTCCGAGGCCCTCCCGTCGGTCGGATCCGATCGTGGCCGACCGACCTACCGTGGCGGCCCCGATCCGGCCGGTCGGCCGGCCTGCCGACCGATGCGCCGGCCCCCTCCCCGGATGGAGACTGAGGTCCGCCGGCAGCACCCGGCCCGGGAACACATCGATCGAGATCGACCGAGAGAGGACATGTCGACATGTCGGCACCGACGGACGGTTCCACCGGTTCCGTGATTGCGCCGAGGGCGGCGCGCAAACTCGCCCCCGACCTGGCGCGCGGCGTCATGCTGCTGCTCATCGCCATGGCCTACGCCGGTGTGTACTCCGGGGTCGGATTCGGTGTGGACGTGTCCGGCGAACCCGTCCAGGACCGGATCGCCGCCCTGTTCACCACGCTGTTCCTGGACAACCGTTCCTTCCCGATGTTCGCCATCCTGTTCGGCTACGGGATGGCCTGGATGGTCTCCCGGCAGCGTGCCAAGGGCACCTCCGACCAGGAGGTCCGCGGGCTGCTGCGACGACGGGGCTTCTTCCTGCTGTTGTTCGGCGCCGTGCACGCCTTCCTCGTCTTCCCCGGCGAGATCCTCACGTCCTACGGTCTGGCGGCGCTGGTCACCGGTTGGCTGCTGCTGCGTTCCGACAAGGCGATCGTGCGGGCGGCGGTGGTGTTCGCCGTGTTCTACGCGATCACCGTGCCGGTCGCGATGGTCGGGATGAGCGTGGGCAGCGCGACGCAGGGACCGGAGGCGTTCGCGCTGCCCGGATACCTGACCGTCGAGGACTGGATCGGCCGCGTGGTGGGGCTGCCCTTCGGCCCGGTGTTCATCGCCTTCGCGTACCCGCTGCTGCTCTTGGTGGTCCTGGGCTACCGGGCGAGCCGCGCCGGGCTGTTGGACGACCCGGCCGCGCACAAGGGGCTGCTCACCAAGATCGCGGTGATCGGTATCGGCGTGTCGGTGCTCAGTGCGGTGCCCTCCGCCCTGACCGCCGTGGGCGTGCTCTCCCCGGACGTGATCACCGAGGGGTTGTACATGGCCCTCCAGGTGCTCACCGGGGTACTGGGCGGCGCCGGTTACGCGGCCCTGTTCGCCTTGTGGAGCATCAGGCTGGACCGAACCCAAGGCCCACTGACAATGTCCGTCGCCGCCATGGGCAAGCGTTCGCTCACCTTCTATCTCCTGAACTCGGTCCTGGTCGCCGTGGCCCTGCACACCCAGTTGGTGGGATTGGGCGACGCGGTGGGCGCCGCGGGGGCTCTCGTGGTGGCCGCGCTGGCGTGGTCGGTGAGCCTGCTGGTGGCCGCCTTCCTGGAATCACGCGACCGCCCGGGCCCCCTGGACCAGTTGATGCGGCACTGCGTGTACGGAGGGCGTCGGGCACGTCGCCTCGCCGTCGAGAAGGGTGCGTCCTCTTAGGGGATCAGGCGGCCGCCGAGGCTGCGAGCCGCGCCGCGGGGCATGACGGCGTTCATCCGTGACCGGTCGGGGCCGTGGCGGGGACCCGATCGGTCGGGGCCCCGCCACGTCGCCTCACGGCCGAAGGTCGGGCCGTCTTGGCGCGGATCGGTCACTCGGTGCTTCCACCACCGTCTTCGGTGCCGCTGCCGCCACCGGAGCCTTCCCCGCCTTCGGTGCCGGTGTCTCCACCTTCGGTGCCGGTGTCACCCTCGGAGCCGCTACCGTCACCGGATCCACCGCCCTCTTCACCGCCTTCGGTGCCGGTCTCTCCACCTTCGGTGCCGGTATCGCCCTCGGAGCCGCTACCGTCACCGGATCCACCGCCCTCCTCGGACCCACTGCCCTCTTCACCGCCGGAGCCTTCACCACCGGATCCCTCACCGCCGGAGCCTTCACCACCACCGCCGGAGCCTTCCTCGGAGCCGCTCTCCTCGGCCGGGAGCTGACCGCGGACCGCCCCGTCCGGGTAGTCGGCGGTGTGCGTGTCGACGTAGAAGTCCTCGGGACTCTCCTCGATCTGGGCGACGGTGAAGCCCTCACCGGTGTCCGTGCCCGCTTCCGCGTCCTCCTCACCGGTGGTGAAGGGTCCCTGCACGCAGCCGGAGCCGACCAAGGTGCCGTCACCCTGGTCCTGCGGGTCGGGGAAGACCACACGCGGCGGACCGAACTCGCCTTCGGCCGCCTCATGAAGGTGGGTCGCGGTCTCGGCCGAGCTCTCGAAGGGTTCGGTGACGCCGGAGAACTCGATGTCGTAGCAGATGATCTCCTCATCGCTGTTGAGCCGCAGTCCGAAGGTCCCGGTCGCGCCCTCCTCACCGTCGACCGGCTGGTTCTCGGCGTCCACGACCATGTCCGGGGTCGCGTCGACCGTGAACTCGCTGGTGAACGTCTCGGGCTCTTGTACCTCCTGCTCGCCGCCCCCTTCGGAGCCCTCGGTCTCCTCCGTTCCGCCCGTCCCCTCGGTCGCCTCGGCCTGGTCCGTCGGCTCCATCCCCTCGGTCTGCTCCGCGTGCGCGACCGTCGACTGCGTCGCGGCCAGTAGACCCGCGGCGGCCGCGGCCATCGTCACGGTCATCCGACCCACCGTCATCCTCATGTCCGCTTCCCCTCATTCGGCGAAATGTGCACGGACCCTCCTTTATGCAACGGAACTCGCTCCCACATTCACTCTGAGTCATCAACTCTCGGCAAAAACACCACATCTCCGCATCGTGGAACTGGCGTTCGGCCCGCTTCGTACCCTCGAACCGCGGGAACGTGTTCCCCAGAACCCCGCGCCTCGGGCGGTCATCGGAACGTGGTGGGACGCGGCCCGGTATCCCGCACCCGAGTGACGAGAGGGACATCTTGACGGCAGATCTCGACCAGGCATGGCGGGCCTTGGAGTCCGGTGACGTGGGCTCCGCGGTGAACTCACTACGCGGCCGGGCGGACGACCTCCGCCCGGCCGACGTCGGGCGCTTCGTGGGCGCGGTCGGGCGCGCGGCGAACCTCCCCGACCTCAGTACGGCGGCGGAGGCACTCGTTGAACGGCCGGACACCCCGCAGGCCTGCTACGACTTCGGTTACGCGTGTCTGGAGGCGGGCCTGCCGCACCTTGCGGTCCCCGCGCTGCGAACGGGCCGGGTGAACGCGCCGGAGGCCGTCCCGATCCTGTGGGAACTCACCTCGGCCCTGGAGGACCTGGAGCGCCACGAGGACGCCGCACGCGAGCTACGGGCCTGGGACGGCCCACTTCCGGACTGGCCCGGCGGATACCTCCTGGCGTACAACACGTTGTGCTCCGGCGACATCGACGCCGCACGCGAGCTCCTCGACCGTCTCTCCACCCCCGAGGACGAGTCCTGGGATCTGGCCCATCACCGGATCGCCCTCATGGTGGAGAGGGCCGAGGCGGCCCGGGAGGCCGGCCCCATGGACCACCGTGATCTGCGTGGATGGCATTTCGCGCTGACGGGCGCTGTCTTGGGCCAGGTCTCTCCGTATGGTTTCGACGAGGGGATGACCGGACGCTTCGCCTATCTCGGCGACGGCTACGAGAGCTGCCGCACCGGAATCGCCGATCTCGCCGCGGTCCTCACCGCCGGCGGTCGCGTTCCCGACGCGGTGATGCCCTTGCCGGACCGTTCCAGCCTCATCCTGGGGCTCGCCACCGCACGGCTACTCGACCTACCCGTGGTCCCCATCGAACCGGAACGATCCGACGCCCTGGTGGTGGCCTACGACCTCACCGACACCGACATGGAACTTCGTCGGGCCCTCGTTCCTCGTTCGCCCGGCCAGGTCCTGTTCGAGCACGCTTCCTGCTGGACCGACCC
Organism: Nocardiopsis sp. NPDC006832; assembly: GCF_040635885.1. Taxonomy (NCBI): domain Bacteria; kingdom Bacillati; phylum Actinomycetota; class Actinomycetes; order Streptosporangiales; family Nocardiopsidaceae; genus Nocardiopsis; species Nocardiopsis sp. NPDC006832. The sequence continues at coordinate 35,686 of NZ_JBEYLC010000019.1, forward strand.
ACCCGGTGTAGCCGCCGACGTGGTCTCGGTGCTGCACCAGACCGTGAACCCTCCCTGGGGCGAGAGCCTGCGCGTCGTGGACGGCGACCTCGACCGGAAACCGGTCGACGAGCGTCCCGAGGAGGAGATCGCCGAGGAGATCGTCGCGGCCGAACCGCAGGAGAGCGAACCCGAGGTGGTGTCCTTCACCGAGGCGGTGGCGCGGAGGTGGGCGGACGGCCCGAGGCTGCCCTCGATGACCTCCGGACCGGTGCGCAGCTCCAAGTTCGCCTGAGTTCCCGACCCGGCAGGTCGGGTCGGTGGATAGGGCCGGCAGGTCGTCGTGGCATCGAATCGAAGCGCCTTGGGCCACCGTCGATCGACCGTCCGGGCGGGCCATGTGTCTCGATTCTCCGGCCCTGGAACGCCATGACCTGCGATGTCGATTCGAGGTCGATTCGAGTTATTCACAGCTTCCGGGGCGAAGGCCCGGGAAACCCGAATCTATGGGTAAATGGAACGTATGGTCTCCCCTCGATCACTCTTCGCAAGGAACCCCGTCCGAACGACCCTCCTCCTCGGCCCGGCCTGCGCCCTGGCCTTGGGCGCCTCCCTGATCGCCTCCCCGGCACACGCCGTACCGGCCCCGGCCTCCACCTCGGCGGCGGCCCCGTCCGCCACCGCGATCACCGCGGACCTGCGGCCCGGTGACTCCGGTGAGCAGGTGCGCGCACTCCAGGAACGGCTGAACGAACTCGGCTACTGGATCGACGGTTCGGACGGCGAGTTCGGCATGCACACCGAACACGCGGTCCTGGCCCTGCAGAAGGCCGCCGGCATCGACCGGGACGGCATCGTCGGCCCGGCCACCCGCGGCGCCCTCGACGAGGGCACCGTCCCCTCCGCCTCCTCCGACTCCGGCGCGGTGGTGGAGATCGACCTGGAACGGCAGTTGCTGCTGGTCGTCACCGACGGCGAGGTCCAGCGCGTCATCCACACCTCCACCGGTTCCGGTCAGCCCTACGAGGGCTCCGACGGCGACGAGCGGATCGCCGTCACCCCGGAGGGCTCCTACCCGGTCTTCCGTGAGGTCGACTCCTGGGACCCAGGGCCCTACGGAGCGCTCTACCGACCCAAGTACTTCAACGGCGGCATCGCCGTGCACGGCTACCCGAGCGTCCCCGCGCAGCCGGCCTCCAAGGGTTGCGCCCGGGTCAGCCTGGCCGCCATGGACTGGCTGTGGGAGCAGGGTCACCTGGACATCCACGCCACGGTCCTGGTGCGCTGAGCCGATCGTCCACGCGGGGTCGGCCGGTGTGATCCGGACGACCCCGCCGACACGGATGCGGGCCCTTGTCCCGGGTAGGACCGCTTCGTGCCCTTCCTCCTCGCAACCGAAGCCGGTACCCCCGACCGTCCCAACGAGGACTTCGCCGCGGTCACCACCACGTCCGCGGTGCTGCTCGATGGCGTCAGCGCCCCGCGGGACGAGGACAACGGTTGTTCGCACGGGGTCGCCTGGTACACACACAGGCTCGGGGCCCTGCTGTTGGCGGGGATGGAGTCCGGCCTGCCGATGCGTGAGGCACTGGTGGAGGCGATCACGGCCGTGTCCACCGCGCACTCGGGAACCTGCGACCTCACCGTTCAGGAGACACCTTCGGCGACGGTGGTGGCGGTCCGGGTGCGCGACGACGCCCTGGAGTACCTGGTGTTGTCCGACTCCGTGCTGCTGTCCCAGGCCGACGGTCGGATCCGGGTGGTGGCCGACACCCGTCTCGACGACCTGCGTCCACGTGTGGGTCCGGGTACCGCGATCAGGGCCTGGCGCAACGTTCCGAACGGGTTCTGGACGGCGGGCGCCGATCCGCGGGCCGCCGAAGAGGCGCTGACCGGCACGCTGCCCCGGGCGCCTTTCCTGGCGATGACCGACGGGGCGAGCCGGTCGGTGGAGGTCTTCGGTGACCTCTCCTGGTCCGGGATCTTCGAGCTGGCCCGGGAACAGGGCCCCGCTGCCCTGTTGAAGCGGGTGCGATCCCTGGAAGGGGCCGACCCCTCGGGTCTGCGGTTCCCACGCGGCAAGGTTCGGGACGACGCGACCGCCCTCTGGTGGAACCCCTGATCCTGGAACCGATCGTGGTGGGACCTTCGGCCATGGAAGCCCTAGTTTCGGCCAGGCCTGATATCCAGTTTCGGACTTTCAATTCCATCCACGAGAAAGATCGTTTTCTCGACACGCCAGAGTGAACAGGGAAAAGAAAGTTACCGACATTGCAGACGTTTTTGTCGGTGCCCCAGATCACCTTTGCGCCGGTTTCCTAGAAAAGTCCCCAACGGGACGTCACGTACCGAAGCTCCCCTGCACGAAAGAGACGTACGCCTCCCGTGAACCCAGGCGGCAAGCGCTTTCGCGCGTCCTCTTCATCCGGTACATTTCCCTGTAACCGATCGGTCGGTGTTCCCGCCACAACATCCCAATCCGACGGTCGACGTTCACGAAACACCCTTGTCCGCGCTCGTGTCGTACGAGCGCGGGAGTGCCCTTTCCATGCCCTTGGCCGTCATCACGACAGCCGAAAAGGAGACCGAGTGAGTGTCCCAGACCTCCTCGAACCGACAGGCCCGAACCGTTCGCTGCACAGGTCCGGTCGGGTGGCCCGTGTCCGGGTCGACCTCATGAGCACGCCCACGACCGACACCCACTCCGAATCGGAGCAGCGCCCCAACCCCATGGAGGCCCGCGACCCCGCGGAGTTCCTGCTGACCATGCGCCGCTACCTCGCCTGGGCCGGCGACTGGTCCTACCTGGAACTGGAGTTCAAGTGCGGCGGCGTGGTCAGCGCCGAGAAGTTCCGCCGGGCCCTTGAGGGGACCGAACTCCCCGGCTACGTGTTCCTGATGGCCTTCGTGACCGCCTGCGTCGGCACCGACGAGGGCGAACGTCTGCGTTGGGCCACCTCCTGGCACCGGCTGCGCCGCGCGGCCCGTGCCGCCGAGGACGCCCGGCTGCGCGCGACCTCGGAGCAGGACGAGAGTTGACCACTCGCCTGGGACCGTGACGGGCACCGGCCCCAGGCGACATTCCCCTTGGAGAGCGCGGTGGGTCCCGCGCCGAATCGTTCGGGCGGTACATCCCCGAGCCGGCGACCGGTCGACCCCGCGCGCCCCCACCCCTTCCGCCCCGGAGTCCTGAGCGGCACGGCCTCTTCGATCGGCTCCGAAGCGCGACGAAGGGCACCCCGCGCCCCGACGAACAGGTGAGTGAGCGCGCTCACGAGTACGGGAAACCCGCGGTGGCGGGGTTTGCGGGCCTGTGGTTCGGATCACCGGGAATCCTTGGTCAAGTCGGGATCACCATCCCTTGGACATCCGTTGCACGCGGAAGTGTCCCCACGTAGGGCACGTCCCAGGTGCCCCACCCGAAGGTGGCTCACGGCGCCGACCCAACACACGACCCCCAGGTCGCCCTGTACCTTCTTCCACCCTGTTCTGGAGAGCTCGTGAGCCTGACCACTGTGCGCCCGAACGCGCGTCCGAACGAGCGGCCGGACACCGCCGTCGCGACTCCGACGCGTCCCGCCGCCCTGCTCGTTCTCGTCCTGGCCGCGCTGTCCGCCATCGGGCCGCTCGCCACCGACCTGTACCTGCCGGCACTCCCGCAGATCGCCGCCGACCTGGGGTCTACCGAATCCCGGGTGAAGCTCACCCTGACCGCCGTCATGGCCGGTCTGGCCCTGGGTCAGTTGGTCGCGGGGCCTCTCAGCGACCGTTGGGGACGCCGTATGCCCCTCCTGGTCGGGACCGGTGTGTTCACCGCGGTGACCTTCGCGATCATGTTCGTGACGTCGACCGAGACGTTCATGGTGCTGCGGTTCATCCAGGGGCTGGCCGCGGCGGCCGGCCTGGTGGTGTCCCGCGCGGTCGTGCGAGACGTGTTCCACGGCGACACCGCCGCCACCTTCTTCTCCCGGTTGATGCTGGTCACCGGGCTGGCGCCCATGCTCGGACCACTGCTCGGGGGGCAGCTCCTGTACCTGGGTCCTTGGCAGTTGATCTTCGGGACGCTGGGCCTGGCCGGTGCTCTCACGTTCGCGCTGGTGTACTTCTCCCTCCCGGAGAGCCTTCCCGAGGAGCGTCGCACCAGGCAGGACCCGCGTGTGCTCGCCCGGACCTTCATTCAGCTGCTGCGCGACCCCGGATTCATCGCACCCACCGCCGTCCTGGCGTTGAGCTTCGGGATGAGCTTCACCTACATCTCGGCGTTCTCCTTCGTTTCGCAGAACCAGTTCGACGCGACCGCCCAGCAGTTCAGTCTGGTCTTCGGGGTGACCACGCTCGGGATGATCCTCGGCAACCAGGTGAACGTGGCGCTGATCCGACGGATGGAGCTGCGCCGCCGGCTGGGCGTGGGGCTCCTGGGCGCCATCGCCTCGGTGCTGGTCATGGGTCTCCTGGCGGTCTCCGGACACGCCGACCTGCTGAACATCACCGCCGCGCTGTTCGTGATGATGCTCTTCACCGGGCTGATCTCGCCCAACGCCACGGCGATGGCGCTCTCCGGGCAGCCCTCGGAGATCGCCGGAACGAGCTCGGCGCTGCTGGGCACGCTCCAGTTCGCGGTGGGATCCGGTCTCGCGGCCACCGCCGGCCTGACCGGCGCCGCCACCCTGGTCAGCATGACCACGGTGATGCTGCTGACCGCGGTGGGCGCACTGGCGGTGTTCCTGTACGCCGCCCGTCGCACCCCCGCCCCGGCCGTCTGAACGGACTCCGAACCCACCGGTCACGGCCCCGACCGGTGGGTTCGGGGCCCTCCCACCTACCCTGAGGGGATGTCCGAAACGGCGATGACGATGGCGGAGGCCGCTTGGTCCGGGGAGCTACGCCCCTACCAACTCTCCGCCCTCGACGAGGTGGACCACCGGTGGGGCCGTGGGGACCGGCGGACCTGGATCGTGCTCCCGCCGGGCTCGGGCAAGACCCTCGTCGGGTTGGAGGCCGCCCGAAGGCTGGGACGCCGAACCGTGGTGCTGGCGCCCAACACCGCCATCCAGGGCCAGTGGATCCGGCACTGGGAATCCTTTGAACGCCCCGAGGGCTGCGACGCCGGCGGTGACCGTTCCCTCGGGGACGCCGTCAACGTGCTCACCTACCAGTCCTTGGCGGTCTTCGACCCCGACGCCGAAACGGACGATGAGGGACGCTCGCCGACCCCCGTCAGCGACCGACTACACCCCAACGGCCGTGCCCTGATCGACGCCCTGCACGACGCGGGTCCGCTCACCCTGCTGCTCGACGAGTGCCACCACCTGCTGCAAGTGTGGGGGCGTCTTCTCGCCGAGATCCTCGACGAACTCCCAGACGCCCACGTGATCGGGCTGACCGGCACGCCGGCGGGCAGTCTCACCGGCACCGAACGCGATCTCGTCGACCGACTCTTCGGGTCGCCCATCACCGGTGCGTCCATCCCCGCCCTGGTCCGTGACGGCTACCTGGCGCCCTTCGCCGAGCTCGTGTACGTCATCGAACCCACCCTCACCGAACACGAGTACCTCGCCGGTCAGGGCACCCGGTTCAGCACGATGTGCACCGAACTGCTCGAACCCGGCTTCGCGAGCACCGACTTCCTGCCCTGGTTGGACGCCCGTTTCGTCTCCCGCGCCACCGCCGAGGGTGGGCGCCTGGGTTGGGGGACCCTCGCCACGGACGACCCCGAACTCACCGACGCCGTGCTGCGGCTGCACCACGAGGGACTGATCGCCCGACCGGACGGTGCCCGCGTGTACGAACAACATCGGCACCCGCCACGGGCACAGGACTGGACGGCCCTGATCGGGGACTACGCCCGCCACTGCCTGAACCCCGACACCCCACAGGACAAGGAGGCACGCGAACGGATCCGCACCGCCCTGCCCTCCGTGGGATACCACCTGACCCGCCGTGGAATCCGCAGGGGCGCCTCACCGGTGGACCGGGTGCTGGCTCGCAGCTCCGCCAAGTCCCTGGCCACCGTGGACATCCTCGCCACGGAACGGGACGCCATCGGAACGCGGCTGCGCGCCCTGGTGCTGTGCGACCACGAACGCGCCACCGCGCGAGCCCCCGCGGCGTTGCGCGGGGTGCTTCCAGACGACGCCGGTTCGGCCTGGCTCCAGGTGGTCCGACTGGCCGAGGACCCGCGTACCCGCGACCTGGATCCCGTGTTGGTCACCGGACGCACCGTCGCGGCCGGTGCCGGCACCGCGACGGCGCTGCTGGACTTCGCCCGCGCGGAAGTGCCCAGGGCCGACCTGTCCGTCCGTGAGGTGGACGGGCTGCACGTGGTCGAGGGTTCCTGGTCCTCGCGTACCTGGGTGGGGGTGGTGACGCGTTTCCTGGAGAGCGGCCGTTCCCAGGTCCTGGTGGGTACACGCGCCCTGCTCGGCGAGGGGTGGGACGCGCGCGGGGTCAACACGGTGGTGGACCTGACCACCGCCACCACCCCCACCGCCGTGGTGCAGAGCCGAGGGCGTGCGCTGCGGCTGGACCCGGAGTGGCCGGAGAAGGTCGCGCACACCTGGACCGTGGTGTGCGTGAGCCACGACCACCCGCGCGGGGCGGCCGACTGGGACCGGTTCGTACGCAAACACGAGGGCTACCTGGGTGTGGGCGCCGACGGTGCGGTGATGAGCGGGGTCGCGCATGTGGACCCCGAGCTCTCCCCCTACGAACCGCCCACGGAGACGGCCCCGCTCAACACGCGAATGCTGAAGCGGGCGGCCGACCGGGACGGCACCCGGGACCGGTGGCGGCTCGGCACCGGCTACGAGGACACCTTGCTGCCGACGTTGCGGGTGTACGAGCGACGAGAGATCCGGTCCGAGATCGCGGAAGCCGGAGTGGACGTGGCCGTGCCCGGACCCCCCGAGGTGCTGGTGGGCGAACACGGCATCGTGCCCGCACCCCGAGGTCTCCCCGCGGGCCGGGACCTGCTTCCCACATGGGTGCTCGGTTCGCTCATGGCCGTGTGCCTGGTGGCGGCGGCCTTCACACCGTGGCCGCTCGTGCTCGCCCTCGTATTCGCTACGGCCGCGGGCGTCCACTGGTGGCGCCGGCTCGGCCGGACCCGCCGAGAGGCCGCACGCCTAAGATCCTTGGCTCGCCGACCGGTGGACACCTCCCGCTACGCGTGCGCGGTCGCCGAGGCTTTGTGCTCGGCGGACCTGTCCGGCACCGGAGCACAAGGGGTGCGTGTGCACGTGGACACCGACGGGGTGTACCGATTCACCCTCACCGACCCGGCCGCCGCGGAACTGTTCGCCGAGTCCCTGGACGAGGTCCTCGCGCCCTTGGTCGGTGACCTGCGCTACCTGATCCCCCGACATGTGCTCACCACACCGGCCGAGGGGGCGGGGGAAGACACCACCGTGGCGGTCCTGCACGCGGTGCCGTCGGTCCTGGCCCGCAACAAGAAGGGGGCGCTGGCCTTCGAGCGGGCGTGGAACCGGTGGGTGTCCCTGGGCGAGGCGGTGCACACACGCAACGAGGCGGGTCGGGCCCTGCTGGCCGCGCACCAGGGCAGCGCACCCCTGGAGGTCTCCACCGCCCGCCGCCTGGCCTGGGAGTGAATCCGCCCCGGACGCCCCTCCGACTCAACCCCGGGGGAAGTAGGAATCGACGAAGGGGTTGCGGAACTTCCCGGTCGGGTCGAAGCGCTCCAACAGGTCGGCGAAGTCGGTCGCCCGTTCGTACCTACCGACGACCTCCAGGGGCCGCAGTGTCGTGATCTTGCCCCAGTGCGGGCGCGCGCCCAGCGGGGCGAGCCGTTCCTCCACCTCCCGCAGGACCGGGGTCACCGCCTCCGGGTTCGGATGCCAGGTGAAGTGGAAGGTCACCGAGTCGCGGCCGTGAGCAGGGCTCAACCACAGGTCGTCGGCGCGGACCGTGCGCACCTCCCCGACGTACAGCACCTCGGCGATGTGGTGGCCGATCTCCCTGAGCACCGCGAAGGCCTCGGGAGCGGCCTCCCGAGGCAGGTAGAGCTCGGACTGGAGTTCGGCGCCGGCGCTCGGGGGCAGTTCCGGACGGAAGTGCGGCAGCCGATCACACCACGGGCCGGGCACGTCCAGTTGTTCGGTGGCGGGTTCGGTGGGTGCGCCCGGGACCGGGTGCTGGGGGACGTTCGCCGTACGACCGCCGGACCACGCGTCCCCGGGCTCGTCCACGCGTCGCTTCAGCCAGACCCTCCCACTTCGCTCGCGCCAGTCGGTGAACAGGCTGACGCTGTAGGCCGCCCCGAAGACCGCGTCGAAGTTCTCCGCGACCTCGTCCAGGGGCACGTCGAGTCGGACCCGCTGGGAGACCTCGAAGGTGGGTTCGATCTCCAGGGTGATCCGGGTGACGATCCCCAACGCGCCGAGCGCCACCACCGATCCGGGAAAGGCGTCGTCGCCCCGGCCCAACCGGACCGTCTCCCCATCGGCGCCCATCAGCTCGATCCCGCGGACCGCCGCCGCCAGGCACCGTTGTCGGTCACCGGACCCATGCGTGCCGGTGGCGCAGGAGCCGGCCACCGAGATGTGCGGCAACGACGCCAGGTTGCCCAGCGCGAGCCCCCTCCGGTGCAGCTCTGCGGCCAGATCCGCGTACCGGGTGCCTCCGGAGACGGTGACGGTGTCCTCGCCGACCTCGATCTCCTTGGGGAACGCGTCCAACCGGACCAGGTCGTGTTCCGAATCCGCGACCTGGTTGAAGGAGTGTCCGCTGCCCAATGCCCGGATCCGTGTGGTCTCCCGAACCAGGGCCGAGAGTTCGTCGACACTGGTCGGCCGGTGGATACGCGGGCTGGTGTAGGTGAGGTTGCCGGCCCAGTTACGGGCCGGCGTGGGCGAGGCGGTCATGGGGCCTCCAGAGGGGGTCACCATCTGGGAGCGATCCCAGAGTTCGGATCGGGCACGCTACCAGACCGACCTTCCGGGCCCACGGCAACCGGAGAGGGCATGGGAGCGTCCTACCCGGCACCCCCGGCATCGAGGAGAACCATGTCCCCCGTCCAGATCATCCGCGCGCTCGCCATAGCGTTGATCGCCGCTGGAAGCGCGCTCGGACTGGTCCCCACCGGACCTTGTGGAGCAGGCTGGTGGTCCTTCCCCATGCCCGAGCGGTCCTTCGGGTGGTTCTCCTACGAAGACCTGCCCCACCAGACCACCATCGGCTTGGGCGGGTGCGAAACGGCCTTGGTCCCGGTGGGTTCGTGGGCCATCGCCCTGGTCGCGGCCGGCATTGCGCTACTCGTGACCCTGCGGTTGAACACCCAACGTCGAACGACGGACGAACCAATGGAATAAGGCGGGCCGCTCAGCGCCGGCCCCTGTCGATCGAAGTGCGGACCACCCATGTCTCCGATGTGGACAACACTGCCATGACCAGTGCTCACCCGTCCTGCTCGACGGGGAGAGCGATGATGGGGTGTGGCGGCATCGGAGTATGCATCCTTCCGCCACGAAGGAGGCCGCCCGGGCTGCTTGCGCATGCCCGACGTGGGGTTCGAGGCAACACAAGAAGAGACCCGGCTCGCCAAGGCGAGTACCGGGTCTCTTCTCCACTGTCTCAAGGTGGCGCACTCGGGAGGATTCGAACCCCCAACCTTCTGATCCGTAGTCAGATGCTCTATCCATTGAGCTACGAGTGCAGGTTTTCAGTTGTGTGTCGCTTGTTCGAGCTGCGCTCTCCCTTGCGACGTCTCCGACTCTATCACGCTGTGGGAGTGGGTTCGCGCCAATTTCCGGTGTGACGCGGGCCATCCGGACGCCGCCGGCGGACCGGCGGCGTCCGTGCAGGTCAGACCGCTTCCTCCGCGGATGCCGCCCACAGTTCGAGGGCGGTGTCGACCTGGCCGCCGTCGACGATCAGCGCCGGGATGAACCGGACGACGTTGCCGGCCGGGCCGCAGGTCAGCAGGAGCAGACCGTTCTGGGCGGCGGCCTGCTGGGCACGCTGGGCGGTCTCCCCGTCGGGTGAACCATCGGCCTTCACGAACTCGCAGGCCTGCATCAGGCCGCGACCTCGCACGTCGCCGATGGCCGGGTTGGCCTCGGCGATCTTGGCCAGGCCCTGCTGAAGGCGCTCACCCTGGCGGGCGGCGTTCTCCACCAATCCCTCTTCCTGGATGACGTCCAGGGTGGCCAGGGCACCGGCGCAGGCGACGGCGTTGCCGCCGTAGGTCCCGCCCTGGGATCCCGGCCAGGCCTTGTCCATGATCGCGCTGGAGGCGGCTATGGCGGAGAGCGGGAACCCGCTGGCGAGCCCCTTGGCGGTGATGACGATGTCCGGGCGAACGCCGGAGGGCTCGTGCCCCCAGAACGTTCCGGTGCGACCGAAACCGGTCTGTACCTCGTCCATGACCAGCAGGAACCCGTGCCGGTCGGCGCGCTCGCGCAACCCTTGGAGGAACGCGTCCGGGACCGGGACGTAGCCGCCCTCTCCGAGGACCGGTTCGATGAACACCGCCGCGGTGTCCTTGGGCGAGGTGACCGTGGCGAACTGGTAGTCGAGCTCGCGCAGGGCGTGGGCGACGGCGTCGACCTCGGACATGCCCAGCCGGTAGGCGTACGGGAAGGGCGAGACCACGACACCGGGAACGAGGGGCCCGATGCCCGCGCGGATCTTGGTGCCGGAGGTGGTCAGGGAGGCGGCGCCCATGGTGCGCCCGTGGAAGGAGCCCTGGAAGACGACGGCGTTCTGGCGTCCGGTCGCCTGGCGGGCCAGACGCAGGGCCGCCTCGACCGCCTCGCTGCCGGAGTTGACGTAGAACAGCCGATCGACGCCCTCGGGCAGGACCTCTCCGAGGCGTTCGGTGAGTCGCAGCAGGGGACGATGCATCACGGTGGTGTACTGGCCGTGGATCAGGGTCGCGACCTGTTCCTGGGCGGCGGCGACCACCTTGGGGTGGCAGTGTCCGGTGCTGGTCACACCGATCCCGGCCGTGAAGTCCAGGAAACGGCGGTCGTCCTCGTCGTAGATGTAGACACCCTCACCTCGTGCGGCGACGACCGGGGTCGCCTGCTTGAGGACCGGGGAGAGCTCCGCCATGCGATGGCCTCAATTCCTTGTATCGAGTTCCGTAGGATTGTTGACAATCGACACTGCTATGGAAACATCCGGGACGCGGCGGTGTCCAGCGGACGCACGCCGGGCAGTTCTCTGACCACAAGTCGACTGAGGAGCAAGGCATGTCGGATCGGGAAGCACGGGTCGTCGCACAGGTGAACAAGACGCTCTTCTTCGGGGGGAAGTGGCGTGAGGCGTCCACGGGGTCCACATTCCCCGTGGAGGACCCTTCCACCCGCAAGGTTCTGTGCGATGTCGCCGACGCGAGCAAGGAGGACGGTCTCGAAGCCCTGGACATCGCGACGCGTGTCCAGCCGGAGTGGGCCAAGACCTCGCCCCGGGAGCGCGGCGAGATCCTGTACCGGAGCTACCAACTGCTGATGGAGCGCCAGGAGGACCTGGCGGTTCTGATGACCCTGGAGATGGGCAAGCCACTCGCGGAGGCGCGCGGCGAGATCGCCTACGCCGCCGAGTTCTTCCGATGGTTCTCGGAGGAGGCCGTGCGGATCGAGGGTGGTTTCTCCATCTCACCGGATGGCAAGTCGCGCTTCCTCGTCATGCGACAGCCGGTCGGCCCCTGCATGCTCATCACCCCTTGGAACTTCCCCATGGCGATGGGAACCCGCAAGATCGGGCCGGCCATCGCGGCGGGGTGCACGATGATCCTCAAGCCGGCCCAGCAGACCCCTCTGTCGGCGCTGGCGCTGGCCCACATCCTCACCGAGGCGGGTCTGCCGGAGGGGGTCCTGAGCGTCCTGCCCACCACGGACGCGGGCGGGCTCACCGAACCCCTGCTCACCGACGGCCGGATCCGCAAGGTGTCGTTCACGGGGTCGACGGCGGTGGGTCGCAAGTTGCTGGAGCAGAGCGCCGGCCAGGTACTGCGCACCTCCATGGAACTGGGCGGCAACGCGCCCTTCATCGTCTTCGACGACGCCGACCTGGACGCGGCCGTGGACGGAGCGATGCTCGCCAAGATGCGCAACATCGGGGAGGCGTGCACGGCGGCCAACCGGATCTACGCCCAGTCGGGGATCGCGGAGGAGTTCTCGGCCCGACTCAGCGAACGCATGGGCGCGCTCCGGTTGGGTCGGGGCCTGGACGAGGACGCGGACGTGGGTCCGCTGATCGACGAGAAGGCTCGGCGGAAGGTGCAGAGCCTGGTCGACGACGCCGTCGAACGTGGGGCGAACGTACTGGTGGGCGGTGGCCCTGGGGACGGGCCGGGGCACTTCTACCAGCCGACGGTGCTGGCGAACGTGCCGTTCGCGGCGGAGCTGTCCACCACCGAGATCTTCGGTCCCGTGGCGCCCGTGATGCCCTTCGACACCGAGGAGGAAGTACTCCACGCCGCCAACGACACCGAGTTCGGCCTGGTCAGCTACCTGTACACCCGGGACCTGAACCGCGCGTTCCGAGTCAGTGAGGCCTTGGAGACCGGCATGGTCGGGCTGAACCAGGGCGTGGTGTCCAACCCGGCGGCCCCGTTCGGCGGGGTGAAGCACTCCGGGCTGGGTCGTGAGGGCGGGCGAGTCGGCATCGACGAGTTCCTCGACGTCAAATACGTGGGGATCGGCGGAATTTCCTAGCCGGTAGACCCCGAAAGAGAAAGACCGGAACACGATTTCAGCAATAGCCGATAATCACCTATTCGCGCCTCCTTGATATCCCTCCAATGAAAGGAGAAGCGCGGTTTCGGACATGGGTCGCCGCGCCCCGTACCTCGGGGCGCGGCGGCCTTGTTCGCGAGGGTCCCGGGAAGGGTGACGCCGGCTCCCCGTCGCTGCCACGGGTACACGCCGTCCCCTCCCGGGACCTTCCGGTGAGACCCCGGGCGGTAGGGGCCCCCTGATCCCGCTTGCTCCGGGTGGCGTGGTCGGACCCCCCACGGAACCCACCACGCCCGTTCCGGAGCGGATCAACCCTCGAACCGCCCGGGGCCGCGCGCACCCGCGTGTCACAGCGCGGGGCGCGCGGTCGAACCGACGGCTACAGCAGGCCGTCGGTCAGGTCGGTGCCCAGGGCGTCGGTGGTGCCGCCGACCGGGTCGGCACCGGTCACGTCCGTGTCCAGGGCGTCGGTCGGCAGCTCGTCGGTGGGCAGGGTCTCGGTGTCGACGACCTCCAGCTCGGCCAGGTCGTCGGCCTCGGTGAGACCCTCGACGGTGTCCTCCACCCCGCCGGCCGCGGGGGCTTCGGGCAGCACCTCGGTGTCCACGACGTCGGTCGCGGGGACGTCGAGGTCCTCGACGGTGCCGTCGGTGACGCCCGTGGCGGTGTCCACGGCGTGGTCGTCCACACCGTCCAGGTCGGTGCCCACGCCCGACACGGTCTGGTCGACCACGGAACCGGCCTCGGCGGCGACGGCGTCGACGTCACCGCGGGCCTGCTGGGAGAGGAAGTCGACCATGACGGTGGTGCCCTGGGCGGCGGCCAGGTAGCCGTCGGTGTCCACCTCGGGCACGTTCACGCGCGGAACGGTCCCCTCGACGGAGTCGACCTGGTCCTGGGCGGCTCCCACGACCCCGTTGACCTCGGGAACGGCGACCCCGGGCAGGGCGGCGGAGGGCAGAGTGGGGTCGACCTCGGGCAGGGCCGTGGTCGGGAGGGCGGTGTCGACGGCGGGCAGCTGCCCCGGGAAGTCGGTGCCGAGAGCGCCCGTGACGTCCCCGACGGTGTCCGCCGCCGCGAAGCCGCTGCCGAGGGTGACGAAGCCGGCGGTGCCGGCGGCGATGAGCAGGGCCTTGGCGGTGGTGCGGGCGGTGTTGCGCATGGGAGTCCTTCCGGATGTCTTGGTTTGCGGGCCCCGATCGGATGGCGCCACACGTTCGGGGTGGGGCGGCCCTCGATCGGGGGAGTTTCGGTCTTCGGGTCCGGTGGACCGTTGACCGACCTGAACTCCGCTTTCGTCGGGCACGCATGGTGCGCGAAGGTGAGAGCGGGGCTCACGTCGGCCCCCAGGTGATCGGCCGGAACGTGCCGTGGTGGCGGGCCGGGACTGGGCGGGTCCGTGGGTCGCGTCGGTCCGCTTCCGGTTCGAGCCGGGGCGTGTCGAGGCGACGGGGAGGCACCTGGGCGGAAGGACCCTGGATGCCGGAGGGGACCCGCTAGTCGGGGGCGAAGGTGGGCTCGTCGGCGACGGCGGTGGGAACCGCGCGCAGGACGTGCCGGGCGGCGTCCTCGAAGGCGAGGGCCGGGATGAGGGTGCCCACGGAGGACAGGTGGCCCGCGAGCCCGGTGACCGCTCCCTGCGAGGCGGTGCCGGTCGGGGTGGATCCGTGCTGGTCGCGGAGGGGCGTGTCACCCGTGGCCGTGTCGGACCCGGTCACGGTCGGATCAGCGTGTTCGAGCAGGTCGACGACGGTCTCGGAACGCTGGCTCTCAGGGATGACGAGTACGTCGTCCCGGTCCTCCGCGGACTCCGGCTGCGTCGCCGGTTCCTCGCCCGAGGCAGGGCCCGGTGCCGCTTCCCGCCGGGGCGGGGTCTCCACCCGGTCGAGCCGATCGTCGACCGTCCGGGTGATCTCGTCGACGGCCCGCTGAACGGGTTCCGCCAGGTCATCGCCGTCGACCACGATCTCCGGAACTTCGGTCTCGGAGACCTCGCGCACAGAGACGGTGGCCTCCCGACCGGTCTGGGCGACGGTGTCGGTCAGCCGTCGTGGCTCCTTGGTCTGCCCGGTCTCCGCGACCTCCGCGACCTCCGCGGTCTCCGTCGTCTCGAAGGTCTCGACGACGGTGGGGGCCTCGACGGCTTCCAGCGGTTGGGGAACCTCGGTGGCCTGCGATGACTCGGCCACCTCTGTCTGATCGACCGATTCCTCGGTCTCCGTCTCCAGGGTGTCCACCACCGGACCGACGGCGTCCGTGACCGCGGCGTCCACCGTCACGGTGTCCGCCCCCACGGAGACCTCCTCCGCCTCGGCGTCGGTGACGCCGAGGACCCAGCCCGCGACCAAGGCCCCGGCCAGGAGTCCGAGCAACAACATGGTCCGACGCAAGGAGTCGGACAGCACGGCGGTGCGCGCGCCGGAGGCGCTCGCGGGACCGTGGTGTCCGAACACTTGGGGTTTCCTTCCACCGTGGGGACGGTGACGGCTCGGGACCGTCGAGGGGTGTGAGGGGCCGGCGGGAGGTACTCGACCTCGGTGCGAAGTCCGACACGGGCCCTTGGGCCGTGTCCCGACGGAACTCACCCCAAGGCCTATGCCCTAAATGGACTTAATGCGCTGCCCGAAATAGAAGCTAGCACGGGCCACCCACCGTTTCGCAACCCATTCAACCGATTTATTCGCACGGAGTCACTACGCCCCGATCGAGCATGAAAAAGGGGTCGGTTCCGAGTCACTCGGAATCCGACCCTTTGTTCCCTTTTCACCGCGCGGGCTCAGTTCCCCGAGCCGGTCTCGGGGAGCGCTCCGGTCTCCCCGGTGCCTCCCTCGTCACCGTCCCCGGGTCCGTTCCCGCCCTCGGCGTTGATCCGTTCGACGGTGTCGATCATGTGCGACTCGATCAGGGCGAGCAGACGTTCCTCCTCGCCCTCGACGATCGTGTCCAGGATCCGCCGGTGCTCCTCCAGGAGCTCCTCCGGTTCCGGGTAGACGTCCTGCATCACCGTCAGACACATACGGGTCTCCACCAGCAGCGTCTGCGCCATGCGCTCCAACCGCGAGTTGCCCGAGCAGCTGACCAGGGTCCGGTGGAACTCCTGATCGGCGTCGCTCATCTCCTCACGGTCCCCCTTGGCCGCGGCCTGCGCCAACCGGTCGACGGCGGGGGTGAGGCGGGCCAGGGCCTCACCCCGGTTGCCCCTCATGATCAGCTCGCAGGCGGCACGTTCCACCGCGAGTCGGGCGACGTAGATGTCCCGCACGTCCGTGGGGGTCAGCTCGCACACGAACAGGCCCCTGTGCCGTTCGCTGCGGAGCAGACCCTCCTGGACCAGACGCTGCATCGCCTCGCGGAGCGGTCCCCGGCTCACCCCCAAGCGCCCGGCGAGCTCGGCCTCGCCCAGCTGGTCCCCCGGGGAGAGGGAGCCGTACATGATCGCCGAACGCAGTTGGTCGGCGATCAGCTCGGCGGTGGAGCGCCGTGGAACGGGTCTGAGCTGACCAGGGGATGACATGGGGTCTTCCCTTCTCGGGACTCGATTCGGATTCCTGACGGGCGGTCGACACCTCGACCGCGAACACGGGGGCCGGACTCAAGCGGACGAACCGGACATGTGCCGGCCCCCGAGGTTAACGGGCGACGAACGGGTCCCTGACAGTGGAGGCGCCCGATCGGAACAGGTTGCCGGGCCCGTTGCGCGCACCGCACCGCCCCACCAACCGAAGCCCCTCCCAGATGCTCACCTGGTTGGCGGTGAGCACCGTCTTGCCCAGGAGCGCCTCCATGGGGTCGATGAGGTCGGCGCTGTGCAAGGCGGTGTCCGGCACCAGGACCACCTCCGACCTCGGGTGGTCGTTGGTGATGACGAAGTCGACCGCGTCGTCGGGTTCCAGGCGCCCCACCTCGGCGGCGGTGGGAATGCCGTGGCTGGCCAGGGACACCACCGAGACACCCGCGTCGTCGAGGAAGTCCACGAACCGTTGACCGACGTCGTCGGGGTAGGTCGCGGCGATGGCGACCCTTGAGACCCCCAGCTGGCGCAGGGCGTGCACGAACGCGAAGGAGGTGCTGGACGTGGGCACGCCCACCACGTCGCGCACCCCTTGGACCTGGCGTTGTGCCCCCTCCCAGCCGAACACGAAGCTGCCGCTGGTACAGGCCCAGACCGCGGCCTCGACCTCCAGGGCGGCGAGCTCCTGCGCCCCCTTGGCGAGCACGCCCTCACCGCCCACGTCAAGGAGGGCGTCCACACGGTGGGCGTCCTCGCGCATGAGCGTGTGCACGAGGGGTAGTTCGACGTCGTCGAGCAGGTCGGCGAAGGCCGGGTAGTCGTCTTCTGCGCTGTGGCCGGGATACAGGAATCCGACGCGGGTCATGTCTCTCCTCTGGTTCGAGGCGCTCTCCGTGGCCGGTGGTCGGTGGTCGGTGGTGCCGTCAGGCGGCACTGGGCGCGGCCACGTCGATCAGGCTCTGTCCGCGTGCGACGGCGCGGCGGCCGGCCGCGTTCATGACCGCCCACATGGTGACCTGGTTGGCCGCTATGACGGGTTTACCCAGTTCGCGCTCCAGGGGCGCGATGATGTCGTAGGTGAGGACGTTGGTGCAGCTGATGTACACGGCCTGGGCGTCGGGGTGGTCCGCCTCGTGCACCGCGTGGGCGACCTCGGCGTAGGTGACCTTCCAGATGTGGCTGAGCAGGCCGAGTCCGACGCTGGAGGTGACGCCGACACCGTGTTCGGCGAGGAAGTCCAGGAGTCGGTCGGTCACGCTGTCCACGTACGGGGTGACCACCGCGATCCGGTCGGTGTCGAGGGCCTTGAGCGCCTCGATCAGGGCACCCGACGTGGTGGCGGCCCATGGGGCGCCGGCCGCCAGCATGGTGCGGTGGAGTTCGCGTTCGCCCTCGGCCCCGTGCACGAAGCTGCCTGAGGCACAGGCGTAGCCGACGGCCAGGGGTTCGGGTGCCATGAGCGCCTTGACGGCGCGGGTCACCGCCTTGCCCTTGCTGAGAGCCGCCGCCTGGTCGACCGTCACCGGAACGTGGACGTAGGGGAGGCGGGTGACGTGCAAGGACACGTCGTCGGGCGTCCATCGCCACAGTTCGCGGTCGAGCGCGAAGTCGTAGGGGGCGATCACGCCCACCCCGGCCTGCCAGGGGGTCGTGGTGGCCGCCGACAGTTCGACGACCTTCGGGTCGTTCGCCTGCCCGGGCGCCCCTTCAGGCGCCCGTCCGGTCGTTTCCGGCTCTGTCTCGGGTCCGGCCTGACGCGCCGGGACCGTCGAGTTCGTGTGCTCGGTGCCGTAGTGGGGCTCCGACCCGGTTCCCTCGGTTCTCATCGGTCACTCACCTCCCGTTGATGTGCTCTGTCCAGCCGTGTGCGGTGTTCCGGATGTGCCGGCACGGGCCGCGGGTGCGCGGTGGGCGCCGCGGCCGCTGTGGTCTCGTGGCCGCGGTTCAGCGGTCGAGCCGTTCGTACAGGAGACGTTCACCGACGCTGCCGGAGCGCCAGACGTCGTTGCAGGCCTCGGCCATGGCGGGCAGGTTCTCCACCACGGTGGCGAACACGTTGCCGGGGACCCAGCCCACGTCTCCGTTGAGCAGCAGGTTGTTCCGGCCGTAGAAGAGGGCCAGGTCGATGACCCCCGGCAGGTGACCGATGCCCTTGTCCTCCTTGAAGGACTGGTCGAGCATGCCGGAGTCGAAGGAGAAGTAGACGAGGTCACCGGGGATCGGGGTGACGGTGGGGTTCTCCTGACCGGGTTCGGGATCGGCGAACCGCGGCACCATCGTGTAGACCTCGTTGCGCGCGTACTTGGCGTGTTGGACGGCGTCGCCCTGCGGGAGGGCGTTCCACACCGCCTCACACGTGCGGGGCGCTTCCTTGTCGAGGAGTTCGGCGACGCAGGAGACACCGCGTCGGGTGAGCGTGACGGTCATGTACCTGGGCAAGTGGGTTCCCTTCGGCGGGGCCTACATGATTCCTGGGAGACCGACCCGAGGGGCCGTTCGGGCCGTCGAGGTCACGGTGCTGTTGATTGTCGACAATCTTACGATCAACCTCCGGAGTCGGGCAATAGACCTGAGCCGAACGGGTATCCCGCCAGTGCCGTTGCGGGCGCAAGGTGCGCTTTTGCCCAAGAACAGCCCTTTTGTGGATTGTTGACAATCCCATGTGGGCTCCTTAGCGTTTCCGGTGCAGGGCGAACCAACACCCCGACGGCACCGCATCACCAGTCGCTACCGGAAAGCTCGTGCCAGTGAACCGTCCTCCCGGCTCCACCACCGTCTCCGCACCCGAACGACCGCGTCTGCTCGTCCTCCATGGCGAGGACCTTCCACCGGGGCACGAACGCCTCGACGACCACCCGGGGCTGGGCGAGGTCGTCTACACCGACGCCGAAGGACTGTCCGCCGCCCTTCCCGGCGCCGACGCGCTCCTGGTCTGGGACCTGTTCACCGAGGCGCTCGCCGAATCCTGGTCCAAGGCCGACCGACTGCGGTGGGTGCACGCCGCCACCACCGGGGTGGACAACCTGATGTTCCCCGGGCTGGTCGAGAGCGACGCCGTGGTCACCAACTCGCGCGGGGTCTTCGACGAGCACATCGCCGAATACGTGCTGGGCCTCGTCATCGCCTTCGCCAAGGACTTCCACCGCACGTCGGAGCTACAGAGCCGGCACCGGTGGCTGCACCGCGAGACCGAACGCGTCACCGGCAAACGCGCGCTGGTGATCGGTACCGGACCCATCGGTCGAGCGATCGGGCGCAAGCTCGCCGCGGTGGGGATGGAGGTCCGTGCCTCCGGCAGTCACGCTCGCGACGGCGATCCCGACTTCGGTCACGTGGTCGCCTCCAGCCTGGCGGAACACACCGACGGCGGCGGCCCCACGCTGTTCCAGGCCCTCCCCGAAGCCGACTACGTGGTCGTCGCCGCGCCGCTCACCGACGCCACCCGAGGCCTCGTCGACCGACACTTCCTCGACCTCATGAAGCCCACCGCGCGCCTGATCAACATCGCCCGCGGCCCCATCGTCGTCCAGTCCGACCTGGTCCACGCCCTCCAAGAGGGTTCGATCGCCGGCTCGGCCCTGGACGTCTTCGAACGGGAACCGCTCAAGGCCATCAACCCGCTGTGGGGCCTGTCCGGGTCCTTCGTCTCGCCGCACATGTCCGGTGACGTGGTCGGGTGGCGCGATGACCTGGTCGAACTGTTCCTGGACAACCTCGCCCGTTACCTGGACGGGCGGGAACTGCGCAACGTCGTGGACAAGGACCGGGGCTACGTACCCGGCTGACCCCTCGCGTGACTTGGGAGGCTGAAGTGACGATCCGTTCCGAACGAGCCGGGACCGAAGACACGGGCACGGCCGCCGACACGGCCACCGGCACCACGGGGGACGCGCCCGGCGCCGACCCCGCGGTCCCCCGCGCCCGTTCCGGTGCGAGCACACCGGCCGACCTGTCCGCCGAACAACTGTTGCGCGCCTACTCCACCGGGGAACTCTCCCCGGTGGAGGCGGTCGACTCCGTGCTCGAACGCATCGAGCAGGACAACCCGGCGCTCAACGCGTTCTGCCTGGTGCGCCCCGAGGAGGCCCGCGAGGCCGCACGCGCCTCGGCCGAACGGTGGCGACGCGGTGAACCGGTCGGGAAGCTCGACGGGGTGCCCGCCTCCATCAAGGACATCCACCTGACGAAGGGGTGGCCCACCCTGAAGGGGTCGGTGACCTCTTCCCAGGAGGGCCCGTGGGAGGAGGACTCCCCGGTCACGGCCCGCCTGCGCGAGCACGGGGCGGTGTTCGTCGGCAAGACCACCACCCCCGAACTGGCGTGGAAGGGGGTCACCGACAACCCGCTCACCGGGATCACCCGTAACCCCTGGGACCTGTCCACCACCCCGGGCGGCTCCAGCGGCGGCTCGGCGGCGGCGGTCGCCGCGGGGATGGGCCCACTGTCGACGGGGACCGACGGGGGCGGGTCCATCCGCATCCCGGCGAGCTTCACCGGGGTCTGCGGGATCAAGCCCACGTGGGGGCTGGTGCCGCACTACCCGGCGAGCCCGTTCGGATCACTGGCGCACACCGGTCCGATGACCCGCACCGTCGGCGACATGGCGCTGATGCTGGACGTGATCTCCGGCTTCGACTCCCGCGACTGGATGGCGATGCCTACCCCCGCCCCCGGTCTGGCCGGCGCCGGACGCGGAGAGGACCCGCGCGAACTGGTCCGAGGGATGCGGATCGCCTACAGCCCCACCTTGGGCGGGCTGAACGTGGACCCGGAGGTGGCCCGCGCGGTCGCCGACGCCGTGCGCGTGTTCGAGGAGCTCGGCGCCAAGGTGGAGGAGGCCGACCCGGGGCTGCCCGATTCCATGGCGGAGTTCCACGTGCTCTGGTACTCGGGCGCGGCCAAGGCCACCGAGAAGCTCACCGACCGTGAGCGCGACCTCCAGGACCCGGGGCTGCGCGAGATCATCGAGGAAGGGTTGTCCTACTCGGCGCACGACTACCTGACCGCGATGGCCCTGCGAATGGCCATGGGTGCTCGTATGGGTCGCTTCCACGAGACCTACGACCTACTGCTCACGCCGACCATGCCGATGGTGGCCTTCGAGGCCGGGCTGGAGTCGCCGCCCGAGCTGTCCGGGCGACGGTGGACCTCCTGGGCCGGGTTCAGCTATCCGTTCAACATGACCCAGCAGCCGGCGGCGAGCGTGCCGTGCGGGTTCAGTGA
Organism: Nocardiopsis sp. NPDC006832; assembly: GCF_040635885.1. Classification (NCBI taxonomy): domain Bacteria; kingdom Bacillati; phylum Actinomycetota; class Actinomycetes; order Streptosporangiales; family Nocardiopsidaceae; genus Nocardiopsis; species Nocardiopsis sp. NPDC006832. Next base: position 57,097 of record NZ_JBEYLC010000019.1, read on the forward strand.
TTCGGGGTTGCCGATCGGCCTCCAGATCGTGGGTCCACGACACTCGGATCCCCGGGTCCTGCGGGCCTGCCGAGCCTTCGAACTGACCCGCCCGTGGGCCGGGCACCGTCCCTGAACTCGTGTTCCCATGTTCCCCGGGGGCCCATCGCCCCCGGGGGTACGCATTGGCGATACGGTGACCATGACACGACCGTGATCACGTCCGCACCACCCGTGATCGACCCCCGCGGCACTCGAACCACGTTTGGTCGGTTCTGGGACCTTTGACCGGCCACTTCGATGGCTTAAGACCCCCGATGAACCCCGTATACGTATTAACGTCTTCCTCGGAGTGGTGTCGCGAGCACGCGGACGCGAGGAGAGGGAGGACCGATGACGATCGGTGGAGCCGAGAACGCTCGGAAACAGATCAGGGTCTTCCTCGTCGATGACCACGAGGTCGTCCGGCGCGGCGTGGCTGCCCTCCTCGAAACCGAGGACGACATGACCGTGGTCGGTGAGGCCGGGACCGCCGAACAGGCGCTGGCACGGATCCCCGTGGTACTTCCCGACGTCGCGGTGTTGGACGTGCGGCTGCCCGGCGGCTCCGGGGTCCAGGTCTGTCGGGAGATCCGGTCCGACCACCCCGAGATCGCCTGCCTGATGCTCACCTCCTTCGCCGACGAGGACGCGCTGTACGACGCCGTCATGGCCGGGGCCGCGGGGTATGTGCTCAAGCAGATCCACGGCGCGGACCTGGTCGGCGCGGTGCGTACCGTCGCCGCCGGCGGCTCCCTGCTGGACTCCGGGAGCACGGGTGCGATGCTGGAGCGATTGCGCGGCGCCCAGGCCGAACCCGACCCGCTGGCGGAGCTGACCCCGCAGGAACGGCAGATCCTCGACCTCATCGGTGAGGGCATGACCAACCGGCAGATCGGCGAGCGGCTGTACCTGGCGGAGAAGACCGTGAAGAACTACGTGTCGGCGCTGCTGGCCAAGTTGGACCTCAAGCGCCGTACCCAGGCCGCCGTCCTCGTCGCGGAGTTGCGCGGCCGCCGCTACTGAGACCCTCGATTCCCCTCGGGCCCCACCGCGTGTGGGGCCCGTTCGGTGTGATGGGGCTCCTGTTCCTCGCCCGGTCGAACTGGGAGGATGAAGCCTTCTTCATCTTCGCTTCATCCTGTCTTCCTGCGGGACGAGGAAACTCTGTCGATATGAGATCACCTCTGGTGCCCCTGGTCACCGGGACGTTGACGGTCATCCTCGTGACGGCCGCCGCCCTGGTCTGGGCGTTCTTCCTGCGTTCCGCGGATCCGGTCCCCGCCTCGGAGGTGGTGGTCGGTGAGTCGCCCGAGGGCGCCACCGCCGAGCCCACCGACGAAGGCGTGGTCTCCCCGCCTCCACCCGTCACCGAGGAGTCGGGCGAGCCGACCGAGCCGAGCCCGGAGGCCGGGCCGTCCTCCGAGCCGACCGCCGAGCCCGCACCGACCGGCTTCCCGTTCGACTGCCTCGACGAGGGCTCCGGACACGAGAGCTGGAGCGAGGACCAATGGGACGACTGGTGGGAGCTGTGCCAGGACCAGCGGTTCGGGGACGATGACGATGACGACTGATCCCGAGGACAACCCCGACGCCACCACCATCCGGGTACCGCCGGCAGGTGACCGCGAAGGCATCTCCGTGTTCCCGACCCTGGTGATGCGCGGCCCCCAACCGGAACTCCCCCACCGTCGCCGCGTTCCCGCACGACTCATCATCATGGCCTGGGTGGTCCTGCTCATGGCCGCCGTGCTCCTGATGGTCAACGTCGTCACATGGAGCGCGCTGACCGCGAGGGTGGACGAACGCGTGGATCGGGCGCTGAGTCAGGAGACCGGCGAGTTCGAGGAGTTCGCGTCCGTGGGCATCGACCCACTGACCGGGGAACCCTTCACCGACGTGGGCACCCTCATCCGAGTCCACCTTGAGCGGCAGCATCCCGACGACTCCGAGATCCTCTTCGGTTGGGTCGAGGAGGGCGAGACCACCGAGACCCCCCGGCAACGAGGGGGCGCCGCCGGGAGCGAAGAGGAGACGACGACCGAACCCGGGCGGATCCGGCAGGGCCAGGACCCGCCGCACGACCTTTCCGCCGACCCGGAGTCCGTGGCGGCGATCCTGGAGTCCCCGGACGCGCGCGGCACCCTCGACACCCCGGCGGGTCCGGTCGAGTGGGAGAAGGTCCGCGCTCTGCCCCCGGAGGGCGTCCAGGGCCCGGCCGGTTGGTTCGTCATCGGTTACTTCACCGAAGAGGACCACGCCGCCACCGGCTCCACCATGGGCACCATCGCCCTGGTGAGCGCGCTGGGCCTGCTCGCCGCGAGCACGGCGGCTTGGTGGGTGGCCGGACGCATCCTCGCCCCGGTCCGGCTGGTGCGCCGCACCGCCGCCGCGATCGGCGAGGAGGACCTCACCCAGCGGATCGAAGTGTCCGGCCGGGACGACATCGCCGCCCTGGCCGAGCAGTTCAACAGCATGCTGGACCGGTTGGAGGGGGCCTTCACCGCCCAGCGGCGGTTCGTCGACGACGCCGGCCACGAACTGCGCACCCCCATCACCATCGTGCGCGGACACCTCGAACTCATGGGCGACTCCCCCGAGGAACGCGAGGAGGTCGTCCGGCTGGTCACCGACGAACTCGACCGCATGGGGCGGATCGTGGAGGACCTGCTGTTGCTGGCCAAGGCGCAACAGCCCGACTTCGCGCGCCCCGAGTCGGTCTCGCTGGCCGAACTGACCAGCGACATCGACGCGAAGGTGCGCCCGTTGGGCGACCGGTCGTGGCGGCTGGAGACCATCGCCGAGGGCACGGCCCGGCTCGACCCGCAGCGGGTCACCCAGGCGATGGTGCAGTTGGCCGCCAACGCGGTCCGGTACAGCCCCGCGGGGTCCACCGTGCGGATCGGTTCCGCCTTGGTGGGTTCGGACGTCCGCCTGTGGGTGTCCGACGAGGGATCGGGCATCCCGGCCGAGGACCACGGCAGGATCTTCGAACGGTTCTCCCGTGGTGGGCGGACCGCGCGGGGCGGCGACGGCGGCGCCGGACTGGGCCTGGCCATCGTCCGCGCCATCGCCGAGGCGCACCACGGCAGGGTCGACCTGCGTTCGGCACCCGGCCAAGGATCGACGTTCACCCTGGTCATCCCGGTCGACAGAACCATTGGAAGGGAGCGCGCGTGAGTCGCGTACTCATCGTCGAGGACGAGGAGCGGATCGCCTCGTTCGTCCGCAAGGGCCTGACCGCGAACGGATTCACCACCACCGTGGTGGGCACCGGCGCGGAGGCCGTGGACTACGCCGTCACCGGCGGGTTCGACCTGATGTTGTTGGACCTGGGGCTGCCCGACACCGACGGGTTCGACGTGCTGCGCCGGCTCCGGTCGATGGGTGTGGAGACCCCCGTGGTGATCCTGACCGCGCGGGACGGGGTGCGCGACACCGTGACCGGGCTGGAGATCGGGGCGGACGACTACGTCACCAAGCCGTTCCGGTTCGAGGAACTGCTCGCCCGGGTGCGGCTGCGGATGCGTACCGAACGCACGGCGGACCTGACGGTGCTGCGCGCCGGCGGGTTGTCCCTGGACCTGCGCACCCGACGAGCGTCGGTGGACGAATCGACCGTGGACCTGACCGCCCGCGAGTTCGCCCTGTTGGAGCTGCTCATGCGCCACCCAGGACAGGTCTTGACCCGGCAGCAGATGCTGTCGCACGTGTGGGGTTACGACTACGACCCCGGGTCGAACGTGGTGGACGTGTTCGTGCGGGCGCTGCGCCGCAAGGTGGGCGCGGAGCGGATCGTGACGGTGCGGGGCATGGGGTACCGGCTGACCGGCTGAGCGGTCGGTCGTCGGGCGGTCGTTGGTCGTCGAGTGGTGCCGGCCGCCGGGCGGCCCCGTTCGTCGGGCACCCCCGACCGGTGGACGACACTTCCGCTATACCGATCGTTCGGCGAAATGACGGTCGGGCGATCATGAGGGTTTCCTCATCCGGCACTCATGATCACCTCACGGCCGGTGCCCAGGATGATGACCATGATCTGGTTCGCGTTGGCGGTCGACCTGGCCGCGATCACGGTGTTGTCCTATGTCCTCTACTTCCGTCGGCACGGCCGCCGGGACCTGTTGTTGGCCTACGTGGCACTGAACGTCGGCATCTTCGCCGTGGTGGCGATGATGGCCCGCCAGGAGGTGGGACTCGCGGTCGGCTTCGGGTTGTTCGGTGTGCTGTCGATCCTGCGGCTGCGGTCGGACCTGATCAGTCAGGGCGAGATCGGCTACTACTTCGTCGCGATCGCCCTGGGTCTGATCAACGCGATCGCGCCCCCGCTGGTGATGGTGGGTCTGAACGTCCTGCTGCTGGGTGTGCTGTACCTGGCCGGCCACCCCAAGCTCCTGCCCCGCACCCAACGGCGGATCATGACGCTGGACGTGGTGCACGAGGACCCCATCGCGCTCCGGCAGGATCTGGAGGGTCGGCTGCGCGGCAAGGTTCGGCACGTGGAGGTCACCGAGGTGGACTACGTACGCGACCTCATGGTGGTGGACGTTAGGTTCCTGGAACCGAGGCTCGAAGCAGCCCCGGGCCCACTGCCGGGCGAGCGTCGCCACTCCATGCCGGCCTGGTGGGGTGAACGATGAGGCCCTCACTCGTCGGCGGCCCGGCGGGGCCCCTCGCCGTCGGACGCTCCCCCGAGCTCTCCCCCGGACAGCCCCCGCCCGGCCTCGCCGGGCTGCGCCCGGTGTCCCTCGCCGAGATGAACGCGCGCGCCGCCCTGGTGACCCGGACCTGCCGCAAGTACCTGGTTCCCATCGAACTGATGCCGGAACTCTTCGCGGGCGCCGAGCGGGACTTCAGCGTTCTGGAGATCGGGGGCCGGACCTCCTTCCTGTACTCGTCCACCTACATGGACACCCCGGACCTGGGCACCTTCCACGACCACCGCCAGGGTCGGCGGCTCCGGTACAAGGTGCGCACCCGCACCTACGTGGACACCGGCACCAAGATGTTCGAGGTGAAGCTGAAGGGGGCGCGCGGCATCACCGACAAGGTGCGGATCGAGCTGCCGATGGAGGCGCCCTCGGACCGGCTGACCCCGCGAACGCGGGAGTTCCTCGACCGTTCCCTGGCCACCTACCGGATGGAGGCACCCGACACGCTGCTGCCCGCCGCGGTGACGGATTACCGCCGCTCCACGATGGTGTCGTCCTGCGGCCAGGAGCGCGTCACGGTCGACACCGAGCTCGTCGGCCACCGGGGGGACTGGTCGGTGCGGATGCGCCCGGACGTGGTGTTGCTGGAGATCAAGACCCGGGGCGGGCTCACCCGGACCGAACGCCGACTACACCGACTGGGGCTACGAGAGGCCCGGTTCAGCAAGTACGCGGCGGCGCTGTCCTCTCTGGAGCCGGGGCTTCGAGGCAATCGTTGGCTGCGCGCCATGGGCCACTGCCTGGACCTGCCGGAGCGGGTGCACGGCCTTCGGGGCGGAGCGTGATCGCAGGCCGGAGCGCCGAATGGGGGCCGGATGTTTCACGTGAAACCTTCGGCCCCGCGCTCGCGTCGCGGGCGTGGACGGCCGCCGCCTCGTAACCGGTCGAGACGGCGGCCTCGCCGTGAGCCCCCTCCCGCTACAAGAGGGCGAACACGACGCACCAATGTTGTCACCCGCCACCGCACAGGTCCAGACCGGTGGCCGGAACCTGTCACTTCCGGGGGCTACCGGAGGCCCGGATGGGTGAGGGCCTGGGCGACCCGGCGCCAGTCCACATCGCTCAATCCGCCCGACTGGAGGTCCTCCACCACGGCCTTCAAGGTGCGCAGGTCGAAGTCGTCGCTGATGGGTCTGGTCCCGTCGCGGTGGTCGCGCACCAGCTCGGTGACGTAGAGGCGAAGGCGCTCCGATCCGTGACGTGCGTGCTCGCGGGCCTGGGCCTGCCAACGGGCGTCATGGGGGATCCAGGCCTCGATGACTTCGGTGGGGTCCGGATGCACCGGAGGCACTAGGACCTTCCGATCCATGAGGACGGTCGCCCTCGGACACCCAGGGGACGTAGACAGTTCCGGCACTTCTGGTTCACTCCGCCGTTCCAGGACCCGCAGTAGTCGCAGTACACGTGAGCTCCTCCCTGGCCTGTTCCTGCCGACGGTAAAGCCATTCGGGCTCCGGTAGGGGCGGAATGGAACAAGTGCTCCCCATCGAGTCGGATCAGGCGATCGGGCCGTCCTCGCGATCGGGCACGTGACAGGATTTCAAGGCACCTCCGAACACCACCGAACGGGTGATGCCTCATGCTGTCCACAGAGAAGATCGGCGACTACCTGGCCAGGTTGTCGGCCAAGGAACCGACCCCCGGTGGCGGGGCGGCAGCGGCGCTCCACGCGGCGCAGGGAGCCGCCCTGATCGCGATGGTCGCCCGATACAGCACCGGCGAGAAGTACGCCGAGCACGCCGACGAGATCGCTCGGATCACCGAGAGCGCGGACGAACTCGTGGCCCACTCCCTGGAGTGCGCCGACGCCGACGAGACCGCCTTCGGAGCCATGGGCGACGCCTACGGGCTTCCCCGAGGCACCGACGAGGAGAAGGCCGCCCGCAAGGAGGCGATCTCCGACGCCGCTGCGGGGGCCGCTCAGCCGCCGATGAGGGTGATCGCCATCGCCCGGCAAATCGTCGACCTGGCCGGGGAGCTGATTCCGATCGGTAACCGCAACCTGATCACCGACCTGGCCGCCGCCGCGGACGCCGCTCGGGCCGCCGCCGGCACCAGCCGGGTGAACATCGAGATCAACCGGCCGAGCGTCAAGGACTCGGACATGGCACTTCGTCTCACTCAGTCGGCGGACGATGTCGACGCCGTCCAGACGGACGCCGACCGGGTGACCGAACAGGTGCGCGAGGTGATCCGCCGATGAGCGTGCTCCCGGGCAAGGAGATCGCCGCGCGGCTCCGACAGCAGGCGCGGGAACGCGCCGCCGAACTGAGCGAGCGGGGCAGGCCTCCCCGACTCGCCGTGGTGGTGGCCACCGATGACGGAGGTAGCGCCTGGTACGTGAGCTCGATCGCCCGCGCGGCGGAGAAGGTCGGCATCGCCTGCGATGTCGTGGACCTGGGCGCGGACGCTTCAGCGAGGGTCATCGCGGATCGTCTCGACGAACTGGGGCGGGACGCGAAGGTGCACGGGATCATCCTGCAAACACCGCTGCCGGAGGGCGTCTCGGCATCGGAGCTCGCCGAACGGATTCCGGTCGACAAGGACGTGGACGGGGCCAACCCCGCTTCGCTCGGCCGGCTGGCCGCCGGGCTGACCGCGTTCGCGCCGGCCACCGCCGAAGCGGTGGTGGCGATCCTGGACCATCACGAGGTGTCCTTGGAGGGTGTGGAGGTCGCGGTGGTGGGCCGGTCCACCGTGGTCGGCAAACCCCTCGCCCACCTGTTGTTGGATCGGAACGCGACGGTCACCGTGTGCCATTCGCGGACGAGGGATCTCCCCGAGGTGTGCTCCCGTGCGCACGTGCTGGTAGCGGCCGTGGGTCGGCCGGCGCTCATCGGCGCGGACCATGTGCGATCCGGCGCGGTGGTCGTGGACGTGGGCACCAACCCGACGGAGGAGGGCGGGCTGGTCGGTGACGTCGACGCCGACGAGGTGTCGGAGAAGGCCGGGGCCCTCACCCCTGTTCCAGGTGGTGTGGGACCGGTGACCACGGCGCTGCTGTTGCGCCACACGGTGGACGCCGCCTCACGCTGATCCGTCGAGGGCCGGTCTCGACGCGTCCGACCGGGCACGCGGGTCCGGCCCCGACCGAGGTCGAACCCGCGCGCCCGGGGTGGGTCGGAGGAGGGTTCGGGCGCGCGGGGGCGTGGGGGTCTAGACATGCTTGCGTTCTGAGGTGCGCGGGCGGTGGAGTCGGTGGAATCGGCGGCCTTGTTCGAGCCAGCCCTGCCCGTTGTCCAGGCGATTCAGTGCTGCGGTCTCCTCCTCGTCCAGGGGTCGGTTGGTGTCCTGGCCGTGTTCGTCGAGGTCGGGGGCGTAGAGGTTCGGGTCGTAGCCGTCCCGTTCGTGGTCGTTGGTTTTCACGGGGTCGCTCCTCGCTGTCGCGGTACCGCTCCGGGTTCGAGTTCGGGCGCCGGGCCCGGCGGTGGACCGTGGTGCTCGCGTAGGCGGACTTCGAGGAGTTCGGGGGTGGGCTCGATCTCGGTGCGCCAATGGGTGTGCGGGTCGCGGTGCACGGCGACCCACAGGGTGCCGGTGTAGGCCACCCGGTGGGTGCGGCCCCAGCGGTGGACGAGTTCTTGGAGGGCTTCGCTCGGAAGGTGACGGGCCCGGCCATGGTCATCGGTGTGGGGGCCGGGGTGGTCGGCCCGACCGATGCAGTACCAGCGTTCACCCCGCCCGGAGTCGCCTTGGGCCCGGCACAGTTGTGTCACGCTGCCCGCCTTCCCGGTCGGCCAAGGTAGGCGCGGATGGTGTTGCGCAAGGTGGCGAACTCGGCCCGCTCGTCCGGTTCCAGGTCGCGCACGTACCCGCGTACCCGGCGGCTGCGCCTGCGCATGGGGCCGGCTTCGGCCGGTTCGGGTGTGGTGGGTGGCGGGCTCTGGCCGGTGTGGTGGGTGCGGTAGGCGTCCAGTTCGATGACCACCGCCAGGGCCCCGGGTCCGCGCCGCTGGTCGGGTTCGGTGCGGAGTCGGAAGCCGGTGTCCTGGTCACGCAGGTCGATCACGGTGAACCCGGTGTCCTGGTCCACGGGTTCGGGTTTCGGGGCCGGTTCGGGCCGGTGGTGCCTGCCCTTGGGGGCGGGGAGCACGGCGGTGTCGATTCCCGAGTCGAAGGTGCGGGCCCGGCTCCCCTCTCCCTGGGCGGTGCTCCCGGGTGCGGAGTGCTTCACCGGCAGGTCGACGCGGTGGTCCAGGGAGAAGGCGGACTCAGCGGCCAGGGAGCGAGCGGCCAGCAGGTCGGCCGAGGCGAGGTAGGTCATCGCACGGCCTCCACACAGGATCCGATGCGGGTACCGAACGCGTTGGTGCGCTTGCGGTGCGTCACGTCGGCAGGCAAGGGGTTGGAACAGCAGGGCGCCATGGGCGCGCACCTCCTGGCTCGGGCGCCGTCTGGAACGGGACGACGCAACAGAACGAGTACAGTCCACATCTTGCACCCTAGAAATCTAGGATTCAAGCGCTATGAAATAGATTGCTAGTCCTGAGATTGCTAAATGTCCGGTTTCTCGCATTGGGAGCTACCATCAGCAGCACACAGAAGCAGCGCACACGCACCAGGAAGGCCAAGGTGGCAGCCAGTCCCACGATCCGGAGGCGCCAGCTCTCCGCCGTGCTCCGGAGAATGCGGAAGGATGCGGGTCTCTCCTTGGAGGAGGCCGCCAAGCGGGTGGAGTGGTCCCGCGCGAAGCTCGGGCACATTGAGACAGGCGAGCGCAAGAGGCCGAGCGTGGTGGAGATCCGGGCCCTGCTCCACGAGTACGGCGTCGATACAACCGATCCTCGCCACGAGGCCGTCCTCACACTGGTCAGGAACGCCCAACAGCGCGGCTGGTGGACTCGCTACGACGACATTCTCACCGGCTCCTACGTCGAGTTGGAAGCCGAAGCCACGAGCATCGCGAACTATGAGGCCTTCGGTGTACCCGGGCTTCTACAAACACCTGGGTTGGCCAGGCTCATGCAACGAGCACGACTCTGGCGCAATGCCGAAGACATTCAGCGTGCAGTTGATGCCCGAACCCGTAGGCAACAGATCCTTACCGGCGAGAATCCGACCCAGCTTTGGGCCGTTATCGAAGAACACGCGCTCCAAAGGCTCGCAGGCGCCCCCGAAGTCATGCTCGAACAGATCGAGCACCTGATCGATCTCGCGGACTCCTCCAACAACGTGACCCTCCAAGTGCTCCCCACCGACGCAGGGGTGCATGCTGGCGTAGCAGGCCCGTTCGTCATCATGGACTTCGCCGAACCAGCAGGACCCATCGTGTATCTGGAGACCTACACCGATGGCCTGTACCTCGAACGAGACACCGAGATCGCACGATACCGGCGCCTGTGGGACCACATCCGCACCTCGGCGTTGGACGAGGAGCGGACGATCCCGTACTTGAAGAAGATGATGAACCGATAGGAAGAGCCGATGTACTCGTTCCCTGCTGAGGCCTCCTGGCGTACGTCCTCCTACACGCAGCAGCAGAACTGCGTAGAAGTCGCGGACACCCCAGGACTGTCTGCTGTCCGCGACACCAAGAACCGGGATAACGGCCACCTGGCGTTCATGTCGCCCGAGTGGCACGCGTTCATTGACAGCGTGAAGTCCTGACCGGCTCCGAACACGGCCAAGAACGAAGGCCCCCGGGTGAACCGGGGGCCTTCGTGTACTCGTTCCACAGGCAATATATCCCGCAATCGATGTTCCGGGAAGAGTGAGGACTTGTAGCGTCGGGCTCTCGCAGTGTGGGCAGCACGATGCGGTCGAAGGCCGAAGTTCCCCCGATACAGCCACCATGCGCCATGGGAGCAGGGTGTGTCACCTCCACTTTCCACAGGATGTGGATAACTTCTGCTCACCACCGAATGTGCCGGGTCTACTCGGAAGGCATCAGTCCTCGACTCGGGAGGGCGGCGCATGATCATCCCCTTGAACTTCCGCGAGTCCGGCTACAGCGCGACCGGCCACGGCTGCGTCGAGGTCGCCGGCTCCCACACCGGCACAGCGGTCCGAGACTCCGAACACTCGGTCGAGGGGCAGCCGGCCTCCCCCTCGACCGAGTGGGCCTCGTTCATCAGGGCCACCACAGGCTCGTAGCCGGTGAAGACGAAGACACCGATCCTCGCTTCGGTGTCGCGGTGAGAATCCCACCCATGCCTGCCTCCCCCTATGGCGGAGCATCCTTAACCCGGGATGCAACCCATCTCAGCACTCCCCATGTGGACAAATACTCATGTATATCTTTATCTCGAATTGATGCGGTCTTCGGTTACCCTGACGAAGGCGGTCTTGGCACGAAGCGATCGGCGCAGATTTGATTCAGGGGATCTCGATCGCCGACCTGCAAATTGTCGGGAAGCGAGGCATCGAGAATTATCACTGTTCGATGGCGCATTTCTCTTGGTCGCACCGGCCGCCACCAGTCCGTATAGCATCAGATTGAGGTTTTATGAAGTCCTGGCGTTCTCTTGCCGCCGCCGGTTTCGTCGCATGCGCCGCCGCGGTCGTTCTTCCGCTGAGCGCGGGCACCGCGTCCGCCGCGGAGGCCGATTGGGACGTGGTCGGCGGAGCCTCCGGCACGATGGACGATTGCGTCGCCGAAGCCAAGGAATACCTGGCCGAGCCGTACGTGGACTACACCGAGTGGAAGTGCGAAACCAGTGATGGCTCCTGGACGCTCTTCGCTCGCTAGTCGCGCTGGTTCGAGAACAGCCGATCTCTTGTGAAAGCCTCTGCTGCGATGTGCCTTCGCAGCAGAGGCTTTTTCATTTCCTCCGGTGTTTCCCGGACGGTGGGGTCGGACGGATACCGGCAGGATGAGGACCGACGTCCTGTCGCGACGAGGCCATCACAGTGAGGGCAGCGCGATGCCGGCGGAGACCGAACTCCCCCGATACAGCCACCATGCGTCATGGGAGCAAGGCATGTCACCTCCGGTTTCCACAGGCTGTGGATAACTCCGACTCGCCACCTAATGTGCCGGCTACATCACGAAGGCATCGGTTTCCAGCCCGGGAAGTCGAGGTTCGCCCGGGTCAGTCGGCGGGACGCAGGTCCAGACTCCTCAACAACTGGGCGTTGAGCGCGACGATGATGGTCGACAGGCTCATCAGCACCGCACCGACGGCCGGAGCCAGGACGAACCCGATCGGCGCCAGGACACCCGCCGCCAACGGCACGGCGACGACGTTGTATCCCGCCGCCCACACCAGGTTCTGGATCATCTTCCGATAGCCCGCGTTGGACAGTTTCCGGACGGAGACCACACCTCGCGGGTCGTCCGAGGCCAGCACCACCCCGGCGGACTCGATGGCCACGTCCGTGCCCGCGCCGATGGCGATACCGACGTCGGCACGGGCGAGGGCGGGGGCGTCGTTGACCCCGTCGCCCACCATCGCCACCCGGCGGCCGCGCTCCTGAAGATCACGAACCACCGCGTCCTTCTGGTCGGGCAGCACCTGGGCGAACACCTCGTCGAGACCGAGCCTGCCGGCGACGGATTCGGCGACGTTGCGAGCGTCACCGGTCACGATGGCCACCCGCAGGCCCTGCTCCTTGAGTTGTCGGACGGCGGACGCGGATTCGGGTCGGATCTCGTCGGCCAGGGCCAAGGCTCCGAGGATGGCCCCATCGTCGATCACGTGCAGCACGGTCGAGCCCTGCTCCCGCCAGGGACGGGTGCGTTCGGCCAGTTCCTCGGGCTCGGTGAGCCCAAGGGACTCCAGCAGGGCGGGCCCGCCCACGTGCACGTCGATCCCGTCCACGGTCGCCCGAACACCGTGTCCGGGCAGCGACTGGAAGTCGGTGGCCCTGGGGAGCGAACCGGTCTCGCGGGCCGCATTGACGATCGCCTTCGCCGAGGGGTGCTCGGAGTCGGCCTCGACGGCACCGGCCAGGGACAACATGCGTTCGGGTGACTCACCATCCATGGCGGTCATGTCCAGGACCGCGGGAGTGCCCTTGGTGAGGGTGCCGGTCTTGTCGAACAGCACCGTGTCCACCAGGCGGGTGCGCTCCAGTGACAGCCGGTCCTTGACCAGGATGCCGTTGCGCGCGGACAGGGTCGTGGAGATCGCGATGACCAGCGGAATCGCCAAGCCCAGGGCGTGGGGGCAGGCGATCACGAGCACCGTGACGGTCCGCTCGACGGCCTGGCTCGAATCCCCCAGGAGCAGCCCCCAGACGAGCGAGGTGATGACGGCCGCGGACAGCGCGAACCAGAACAACAGTCCGGCCGCCCGGTCGGCGAGCGCCTGGGAACGTGAGCGCGACTCCTGAGCCTGGGAGACCAGGCGTTGGATTCCGGCGAGCGTGGTGTCGTCGCCGACGGCGTCCACCCGAACCCGCAGGGCGGAGTCGGTGGCGACGGTCCCGGCGACCACGCGGTCGCCGTGGGTTCGGGTGACCGTGCGGGACTCGCCGGTGATCATCGATTCGTCGACGTCGGCACGGCCCTGGAGCACGGTGCCATCGGCGGGCACACGCCCCCCGGAACGGACCAGGACGGTGTCGCCGGCGACCAGTCGCGCGATGGGGATCTCCTCGACCTCACCGTCGGCGCCCACGCGTTCGGTCTGGTCGGGCAGGAGTTCGGCGAGTGCCTCCAACGCTCCGGACGCCTGGCCCAGCGCCCGCATCTCCAGCCAGTGGCCGAGGAGCATCACCACGACCAGGAGGACGAGCTCCCACCAGAAGTCCAACTCCATGCCGACCACACCGAACGTGGCGAGCAGGCTGGAGCCGAAGGCAACCGTGATCGCCATGGCGACCAGGGTCATCATGCCCGGTTTGCGATCGCGCAGTTCGGCGGGCGCACCGGCGAGGAAGGGCCATCCGCCGTAGAGGAAGACGACGGTGCCCAGGAGCGGCGGTACCCAGGTGAGCGCGTCGGGGACGTCGTAGCCGAACCAGCCGGCCACCATGTGGCTGGTGAACACCACCGGAACGCTCAAGAGCAGGCTCCACCAGAACCGCTTTCGGAACATGGCGGCGTGGTCGCCATGGCCCCCGTGCCCGCCATGTCCGCCATGCCCGCCATGCCCGCCGTGCGCGTCATGGTCGTTGTGACCTTCGTGCTCACCATGGCCGTGATCGTGCCCCGTGTGATCGGGGTGACCGTGAGTGCCCGTGTTCATGTGTACATTCCTTCCCCCGCGAACCCCCTCTAGGGGTGCCTTCGGCGCGGATGTCCGCGGTGTCGCTCACTTCCTTCAACGAAACATACCCCCTAGGGGTATTCCGAATCGAGGCGTGTTCCCCGAAGAAAAAGGAGCGCCCGTCGATCTCCTCGACGAACGCTCCTCGTGTCCTTCTGTCGAACCTAGGCCGCGACCTCGGATTCCTTGCCGTACCAGGGCCACCAGTGGACGGTGTGTCCGTGCGGGATCATCCGGTCCAGACGGATCGTCAGCCGCAACGCGAACCCCCCGGCGATCATCCCGGCCAGCAGGTCCGTGAACCAGTGGAACTGTAGGTAGATCGACACGGTCGACTGCAGTAACGCGATGCCCACGATGCAGTACGCCAGGCGTTTGATGATGTGTGGTCGGGCCGCGCCGAACCTGATGATCAGGAACAGCACCAGCCCGTAGATGAGGATCGCGTTGGCCCCGTGCCCCGATGGGAAGGCCACGTTCCCCGCCCCGGCGAAGAAGTCCGGGTCGTGGTACTTGGCGTGCCCCCGGTTGATGAACAGCTTCATCACCGAGACCATCGACATCACCCCGAAGACGCCGCCCGCCCCCAGGATGATCGGCCGCCAACTCCGGTGCCAGTAGGCCAGCTGGACCGCGGTCACGCCCAGGACCGGCAGGGCCACGTAACGGGAGGCCACGTTGTCCGGCCAGTAGATCAGCGGCTCGCGCAGCGCGTCCCAGTAGGGCCGATACGCGTCGTTGAGGAAGTTGTCGACCGGGTGCAGCGGCCCGGCCGCGAGCATCGTCACGACGATGAGCGCCACGAAGAGCATGATCGCGAGTCGGTCCGAGGCGAGCCCCCACGCGATCTCGCTCACGCTCGGCCACTTCACGGCGCGCACGACCGGCGGCCCCGGGGCGAGCTCATCGGCTCGGACCACGGGTATGGGACCGCTGTACGGACCGGGTTCGGGTCTGCGCCGTTCCGGTTCGTGAGGCGGAGGTTTCTGTCTGGACCGTGTGTGCCTGGCCCTCGGAGAATGCGTCATGTGCTCAGTGCTGTCTCACACGTCGTGGGCTTGCCTGTGGCACTGCTGAGGCGTGGGGGACGGGCTAGCCGCGGTTGTCGGACTGGTTCTGACGGCCTCGGGGTCGACACCTGGTGTTGGTAACGTACCGAGGGGCGTTTTCCTCCCCCCGCACCCGGTTCGACGACCGAACCTTCAGGCTGGTTCGCGGTGTTCGCGACCGGCTTTTCGCAGGTTCGGCATTCCAAGGCGAACAGATCGTCGTCATCGATGTCCCCCACCCGCGCCGGCCCCACTCCAATTCCGTTCACGCAGGTCAGGCGGCATCTTGAGCTGTGGCCGTGAGGTCCACTACATTTCATCCGGCCTTTTCCAGATATCGCCGACAGGTGAGCCTACCCGGCCACGCTATGCCATTGGCGCCTCGACGACACGAATGTGATCCTTCTACCTCGGACTTTGCCGAAGCCTCCCCCGGCCGATTCGACCGCTTCACCTGACCGCGATCCGTTCGTTAGGCTTTCGTTAGCACCCCGTGCCCGAAGGTCCGGTCGACCCACCAGGGTGTGGCACTCTTCAAAGAGCTTGTCAGACAGTGGTGTGCGGGCCTCGAAGCCGGTCGCACCCGGGACGGAGAACGGAAGGGCCCTGGATGGTCGACCTCCCGCAGTTGCCGGATGATCCCTCGAAACTGGCCCGTGAGCCGTTGAGGGAGCAGATCCGGCAGGTTCTGGTCGAGGGCCTGTTGTCGGGTCGTTGGCAGCCGGGCGAGCGCATCGTCGAACGCCGGGTCGCCACCGAACTCAAGGTGAGCCAGGCGCCGGTCCGCGAGGCCCTACGCGAGCTGGAGACACTGCGTCTCATCGAGACCGTGCCCAACAAGGGCGCCAGGGTCCGGGCGTTCGGTGTCCAGGACATGGCGGAGATCTATCCCGTGCGTGCCGGCCTGGAGCTCGTCGCCGCCCAGTTGGCCGCTCCGCGTCTGGCCCAGGACCCGTCGCCGCTGGAGCGCGAGGTGGAGGCCCTGCGGGACGCGACGGCCAGGGGCGACGTCACCGACCAGATCCGGCACAGCGTGGAGTTCCACCGCGAGGTCGTGCGGGCCGCGAACAACAGCGTGCTGTTGCACACCTGGGAGTCCCTGGGCGTGGAGGTGTGGACCGCGCTCTCGGTGCGGTGGCTCGACATGGAACTGCACGCAAAGGCGGCCGACCACGCCCAGATCACCAAGGCGTTCCGTGAGGGAGACCCCTCCGTCGGCCAGATGCTCAGCGACCACGTCCTGAACTACGTCGAGGCGGCGCTGAAGACCCACGAGGGCAGGCACTGAAGGAACCCGATCCGGACCGGGTCTCGGTGCCGGGATCCGGGGTCGATCTGGTGTTATGCGCGAAACTTCGGGTATCTCCCGTAAAGTTGTATTGATCGATCATCGATCAGAACGTAGAGTGTGCGCGACACACGTCACACCGCTACACGCGTACGCCCTGGTGGCACGGTGTCGTTCATCCGGCCGGTGAACGAACTCGGACCACCTCTCCGCGCATGCTTACCGCCCTCCAGACCGGGAAGCAATGCCCTCAAGGGTTTCGGCGCGACAACTGCACACGCGACCCGACTCACTTCGCGTCCACACGCGGGCCCCGCCACGGCCCCGATGGACGCTCCCCGCAACAGCCACTGTGTCGCCGCCGATGAGCCCGGCGGCGACACACGCTCGGGCCACGCCTGACAGCGGGGCCCGAGCGGGCCAGGCCACCCGACCCACAGGTCGGGAGGGCAGGCCTTCTCGTACGTAGAAAGGCACGACATGGCTGACACGGCCAAGCCGAAGGGCGGGACCGCACGGGCCTCCACGGCCAAGCGGCGCACCCGCAAGGACACGACCGGTCTCGGAAACGAGAAGCCGGAGACGCTCCTCGACTACTACCGCCAGATGCTGTTCATCCGGCGCTTCGAGGAACGCACCGGCCAGGCCTACACCCAGGCCCGGATCGGCGGTTACTGCCACCTCAACCTCGGCGAAGAGGCCACCGTCGTCGGTCTGATGACGGCCCTCCAGGAGCGCGACTACCTGTTCACGAACTACCGTGACCACGGGTACGCGATCGGCAAGGGCATGGACCCCAAGCGGGTCATGGCCGAGCTCTACGGGCGCGTCGACGGCGTCGCCAAGGGCTGGGGCGGGTCGATGCACATGTACGACACCGAGACCCGCATGCTCGGTGGCTACGGCATCGTCGGCGGACAGCTGCCGCTGGCCACCGGCGCGGCGCTGGCCGTCACCTACCGCGGCGGTGACGAGGTCGTCATGTGCCAGATGGGCGACGGCACCACCAACATCGGCGCCTGGCACGAGTCCCTCAACATCGCCAAGCTGTGGAACCTGCCCATCGTGTTCGTGGTGATCAACAACTTCACCGGCATGGGCACCACCGTCGACATGGCCTCCGCCGAGCCCGATCTGTACAAGCGCGGCGCCGCCTTCCGCATGGAGGGTGAGCGGGTGGACGGCCGCGACGTCCTGGCCGTGCGCGACACCACCGCCAGGCTGGTCGAGCGCGCTCGCGAGGAGCAGACCCCGTTCCTGCTGGAGGCCTGGAGCTACCGGCAGAAGGGCCACTCCGTCGTCGACCCCGCCAAGTACCGCACCGAGGAACAGAAGGACGAGGCGCGGTCCGACGAGAACGACCCCATCACGATCTTCGACGCCCAACTGACCAAGGCCGGCGTCCTCACGGACGAACTCCGCGAGGAGATCGCCGCCTCCGTCAAGGCCGAGGTCGCCGAGGCCGCCGACTTCGCGGAGAACAGCCCGCACCCGGACCCGTCCACGCTCTTCGACTACACGTACGCCACCCCGGTTCCCAACGAGTCGCGGCGCATGCCCGCCGACCCGGTGTTCGCGGAGTAGGGAAGGAACCAGTCACATGTCCGTGATCACATACCGCCAGGCTCTGCGGGACACTCTGCGCGCCGAGATGGTGCGCGACGAGAACGTCCTCGTCATTGGCGAGGAGATCGGTGTCTTCGAGGGCTCCTACAAGATCACCGAGGGTCTCCTCAAGGAGTTCGGCCCCCGGCGCGTCAAGGACACCCCGATCGCCGAAGAGGGCTTCGTCGGCGCGGCCGTCGGCGCCGCCATGCTCGGTCTGCGCCCCGTCGTCGAACTCATGACGATCAACTTCTCGCTGATCGCCATCGACCAGATCATCAACCACGCCGCCAAGATCTACGGGATGTTCGGTGGCCAGACCAGCGTTCCGCTGGTCATCCGCACCCCCGGGGGCGGCGGCCAGCAGCTGGGCGCGACCCACTCCCAGAACATCGAGCTGTTCTACTCCTTCATCCCCGGCCTCAAGGTGATGGCTCCCAGCACCCCGGCCGAGGCCTCCTCGATGCTTCGCGCGGCCATCCGCGACGACGACCCGGTGCTGTTCCTGGAGAACCTGGGCCTGTACAACTCCAAGGGTGAGGTCCCCGACGACTACGCCGAGCCCGAGAACGACAACGCCGCCACCATCGGGCGTGCCGCGGTCACTCGCGAGGGCAGCGACATCACGCTGATCGGCTACTCCCGGATGGCCATGGTCGCGAACCAGGTCGCCGAGAAGCTGGCCAAGGAGGACGACATCAGCGTCGAGGTCGTCGACCTGCGCAGCCTGCGTCCGCTGGACCGGCAGACCTTCGTGGACTCGGTCAAGAAGACCGGTTCCGCGGTCATCTGCGAGGACGACTGGCTCACCTACGGGATCGGCGCGGAGATCGCCGCCTCGATCCAGGAGGGGGCCTTCGACTACCTGGACGCTCCGGTTCGTCGAGTGGCGATGGCCGAGGTGCCGATGCCCTACGCCAAGCCGCTGGAGACCGCGGCCCTGCCGTCGATCGAGTCGATCAGCACCGTGATCAAGGAGACCCTGAGCGCCGTCGGCAAACGGGTCGGGTAGAGGGAGATTCAATGAGCGAGATCCACATGCCGCGCCTCTCCGACACCATGGAGGAAGGCGTCATCTCCACCTGGGTGAAGAAGGTGGGGGACAAGGTTTCCTCCGGTGACGTGCTGGTCGAGATCGAGACCGACAAGGCCGTCATGGAGTACGAGGCCTACGAGGACGGTTACCTGGTCAAGCAGACCGCCTCCGAGGGCGACACCGTGGCGATCGGTGAGGTCATCGGCATCATCGGCGACTCCCCGGACGCGGTGCCCGAGGAGTCGGGTGGCTCTGACGCTCCCGCGGCCGAGGAGAAGGCCGCCGAGCCCGAGGACGAGGCCAAGGGCGAGGACGAGCCCGCCGAGGCGACCTCCTCCGCCCCCGCCGAGCCCACCGCTCCGGCCGGCGACGTCGACGGCCCGCGTCCGCGCACCTCCCCGCTGGCCCGCAGGCTGGCCAAGGAGTACGGCCTGGACATCACCAAGGTCCAGGGTTCCGGCCCCAAGGGTCGGATCGTGCGTGCCGACATCGAGGCCGCGGCCAAGGACGGGCACGCCGCCAAGGACGCCCCCGCCGCGGAGAAGGCCGCTCCGAGCGCGCCCGCCGAGGCGTCCGCGGCGCGGTCCTTCGACGACGGTCGCGACTCCGAGGAACTCAAGACCAGCAACGTGCGCAAGGTGATCGCGCGCCGTCTGACCGAGAGCAAGCAGACGGTCCCGCACTTCTACCTGCGTCGCGCGATCGACGCCGAGGCCCTCAAGGCCTTCCGTGCCCAGATCAACGAGCAGCTGTCGAGCACGGGCGTCAAGATCAGCTTCAACGACCTGATCGTCAAGGCGTGCGCCACCGCGCTCAAGCTCCACCCCGCGGTCAACACCTCCTGGGTGGAGGACAAGCTGGTCCAGCACCACCGCGTCAACGTCGGTGTGGCGGTGGCCGTGGACGCCGGTCTGGTCGTTCCGGTGCTGCACGACACGGACAAGGCCACGCTGTCGGAGATCTCCACCCGCACGCGTGACCTGGCCGGCAAGGCCCGCGACAACAAGCTCAAGCCGCAGGAGATGAGCGGCGGCACGTTCAGCGTGTCCAACCTGGGCATGTTCGGCGTGGACAGCTTCTCCGCGGTGATCAACCCGCCGGAGGCCGCGATCCTGGCCGTGGGCGCCATGCGTCCGGAGCCGACGGTCGTGGACGGTGAGGTGCGGGTGCACAACCGCATCTCCCTGGAACTGTCCGTCGACCACCGTGCGGTGGACGGCGCCGTCGGCGCCGCGTTCCTCAAGGACCTCGCCGAGATCCTCGAAGAGCCCATGCGGATCATCCTGTAGGTCATCGGCGACGCTTCCGTGCGTCGGCGAAGTCGAACGCCCCGGTCGGGCCCTCCGGCCGGGGCGTTCGTCATAGCCGGCATGATCGACGCATCACCATGGAAAGGCCGCACAGTATGACGAACCACCTCTGGTCCGCCGAGCGGATCAGCGCCCTCGGCACGCTGCTCTGGAATGTCGACCCCGGGAAGTGGACCGAGGCCGACCTGTCTCGGATGGCGGTCGAACAGGGCTGGCGTTGGGAGGCCGGAGAGTGGGGGCCGATCCTGCGCACACGCTCCTACGGTGACCCGTGGTTGCGCCCGGTCGACGACTTCATGGAGATCCACGTGACCCGCGAGGAGTACGTGGGCCTGCACTTCCCGTTGGGGCGGGTCGGAACCGGGGCACGGGAGCAGGTCGAGGCGTTCCGTGACGCGGGCCGTGCCCTGCGCCAGGGGTTGGGCGAACCGAACGTCATCGGTTCCGACGACGAGAGTCCCTTCCATGGTGAGATCCCCTACTGGGGTGCTCCCTTCCTGCGCTGGCGCCGGAGCGATCACAGCCTGGACCTGCGCGCCGGCCGCGATGGCCCGGTCCTGTGCCTGGTCCCGACCTCCCCCGCCGAGGGTTGGTACTGGTACCAGCGTGAGCACGGGGGTGATGTGACCGCCGGTTTCCTCGGGGTGTCCATGACCGGCGACGTCGGCGGCATGTCCATCGCGGGGATCACCCGATTCGACGACTGGAAGCCCTACGCGC
Organism: Nocardiopsis sp. NPDC006832; assembly: GCF_040635885.1. Taxonomy (NCBI): domain Bacteria; kingdom Bacillati; phylum Actinomycetota; class Actinomycetes; order Streptosporangiales; family Nocardiopsidaceae; genus Nocardiopsis; species Nocardiopsis sp. NPDC006832. Next base: position 77,984 of record NZ_JBEYLC010000019.1, read on the forward strand.
GCCGGTTGGTCGACGTCTTTCGCGACATGCCGTCGGAACTGACCGCGATGGACCACGAACGTTCCTTCGGCTTCCACGGTCGCTTCCCCGGTGAGGAGGGCGGTCCCTGGGTCTTCCACTTCGAACTCGGTGAGCACGTGTGCTTGGGTCTGGACCGGGTCGCGGCCGACGCGCTACGGAACGATCCCGAGGCGCCCGACCCGGAGGAATTCGGTTGGGTCGAGGCCACCGCGGAACGCCATCTGGAGATGGAGGTCACCCACGTCTCTCCCGCCTACCGCTTCGACGAGGTCAACGCGGTGCGCCTGGCGATGCTCGTGTTGGAGACCGCCGAGGCCCTGGGGATCCGCACCCCCGAGGACCTCTCCCTGACCGACAGCGGCGACACCGTCCCGATGCCCGGCGGTGGGTGGCGTGAGGCCTATCGGATCAGCGACTACGGGCTCTGTGTCACCGGTAATCCCTGATCCGGGCGGTACCGTCCGCCCATGAGCCTTGTACTGCACCTGACCGAGCTCTCCCGGTGGTCGATCGGCGGGGACGTCGAAGCCACGTCCTTGGACACCGAGGGATACCTGCACGCCTCCCCCGACGAGGCGACCATGCTCGCCGTGGCGAACGCCTTCTACACCGACCCGGCCGAACCCCTGGTCGTCCTGGTGGTGGACACCGACCTGCTGGACGCCGAGGTCCGTTGGGAGTCCGCCGCCCCGGTCCCCCCACCCGGGGTGGGCTCCGACGTGCGCTTCCCCCACATCTACGGTCCCATCCCCCGTCGCTCCGTGACTTCGGTGCTGCGGCTCGTCCGTGACGCGTCCGGACGCCACACGGCGTTGGAGGAGAGCCGGCCGCCCACCCCGTGAGTGTGAGCTCGACCGGTCGTCGTTACGACAAGCCGTTTTGGCTACACAGTGTTTTGGCGACAGGGCGACTTGGCGACAGGGCGACTTGGCGACACGTCGCCTTGGAGACAGAGCGACTTGGGGGTCGAGGAACATCGGAACAGGATCCGGCGCTGAGCCAGGATCGCCTTCCGAGGAAGCCCTTACTTCTGGAAACACACGGACCGGGCGGCCCCACCGCGCCCCCGATCCTCCGGCGGATCCGGCGGGGGAACTCGCGCCTTCGCCGCCCCGCCGGCTCCGGTCCCCGAACCGTTCGCCGACCTGCTACCGCGGGCCGCAACGGGGCGGTCCGACATCAACACCGCGAACAGCGGCGTTCCCTGGGGCGAAGGCTTCTCACACTTAGATGTGACCTCACCGGCCGGCTTCGCCCTGTCGGCCTCGCCTCTCAGGAGCACGCAGCCCGTTCGGCCATGGGCGCGTTATCCCAGGTACGAGCTTTTTGTGTTATTTGCGCAAACAACACACAGAATATTCATCGTGGAACGTTCCGCTCCTAGGCTTCCTGTGACCTGCAACGCATTGGAAGGGGAGCGCGGGATGGACTCGCACACTGCGGAACGGCCGGCGGTCGCCACGCGAGAGGACCACGGCCTCGGAACCGTCGTAGCGCCGCACGAGCAAGCGGTGCGGGCGGGGATGACCATGTACGAGCACGGCGGCAACGCCGTGGACGCGGCAGTCGCCGCAGCACTGGTCAGCGGCGTCATCGAGCCTGCCGAGACGACGCTCGCGGGGTGCGGGTTCGCCGTGCTGGCCGAGGACGGCGCCGATCCGGTCGAGATCGACTTCGGACCGAAGGCACCGATCGGGGCATCCGCGACGATGTTCGAACTGGAGGAACGGGAGGGAGGGGCCCAGGCCCCGGTGCTCGGGCTGGCGACGGTGGCCGGGAACGCCAACGTCGACGGTCCGCTCGCCTCCGGTGTGCCCCGGACGCTGCTTGGACTCCTGACGACGCACGCACGGTTCGGGCGTCTGCCCCGCACGGTCGTCCTGCAACCGGCGATCGAGGCGGCGCACACCGGGTTCGCGCCGGACGCCTGGTTCATCACCTCCGCGCTCGGCGACATCGAGCGACTGCGCAGTGACCCGGTCGCCAGAGAAGTCTTCCTGGACGGGCGGGGGCTACCGAAGGGCGCCGGGACGGATGCCGGATACGGACAGTCCTTCGCCGCCTACCCCATGATCACCCAGCCCTTGCTGGGACGCACGCTCGAAACCGCCGCACACGCCGGCCCCGACGTCCTGGTCGACGGCGAGATCGCCGACGGGCTGGTTCAGGCCTCTCGTCAACGAGGCGGTCTACTCACTCCCCAGGACCTCCGCGCGGCGGAACCCGCGGTCCGGGCCGCGCGCCGGCTCCGTTACCGGGGATCGACCGTCGCCGCCCCACACGCCCCCTCCGGAGCGCTGACCGAACTCCAGGCGCTCAATGTCTGGCAGCGGGTCCGCCCCGGGGCAGGCCTGCCGACCGCGTCCGGCGCCGACCTTCGGGCGCTCGCCCTCACGCTCCGGCACGCGTTCGCGGACCGCTACCACTGGCTTGGCGACCCCGCGGTCCGCGAGGTCCCCGTCGAAGAGCTGCTGTCGGACGCCTACGCCGACGAACTCGCCGAGCAGGTCACCGAAGGGAGCGACGTACCGGGATGGCGGGAGGGCGCGCCCTGGCTGACCTACGCCTCGCGCGCCGCACACGACCCCCGGGCCACCGGTTCAGGGCTCCGCTCGACGCGGAGTTGGTCACCCGCCGGGGCGACTCGGCCGACGAGCGGCACCACGCACATCTCGGCGGCGGACGCGCAAGGGCGCGTCATCAGCATCACGCACACCGCGGCGAACCACTTCGGTAGCGGCATCGTGTGCCCTCGTACCGGGTTGCTCCTCGACTCGGCGATGGCCTGGTTCAACGCGGCCCCGGGGGCCGCGAACAGCATCGGCTCGGGCGCTCGCGCACTGGCGAACATGGGTCCCGTCGTGGTGCTCGGCGACGACGGGACCAAGGCCGCGATCGGGGCGTCCGGCGGGCGCCGGATCGTGAGCGCCGTCACCCAGCTCGTGATCGCGCTGGTCGACGGCGGCTCGTCCGCGAGGGAGGCGCTGGCGGTACCGCGCATCGACGCCAGCGGTAGATCCCTGGTGGTACCGGGCTCACTGCGAGGGCTCATCGGCGACCTCGGTGACCTCGACCCGTTCGTCCCCGCGCACTCCAACGACCCGTTCCCCATGGACTTCAGCCGTCCGAACATCGCCCGCTCTCTGGGTGGCGGACGCACCGAGTCCGCGATCCTCGCGTCCCACTTCAACGTTTAGGAGCAGCCATGCACACAACCGGACAGGAGCCGGAGACTTCGGGAACGAAGGTCACGGCGACCAAGACATTCCTGGTCTCGGGGATCGGGACGGCGCTGGAGTACTACGACTTCCTCATCTACGGACTCGCGGCCGGGCTCGTCTTCAACGTGCTCTTCTTCCCCGACGTCGACCCCGTTGTCGGCACCCTCTACGCCTTCGCCGCGTTCGGCACCGGATTCCTGGCGCGCCCGCTCGGCGGCATTGTCATCGGGCACTTCGGTGACCGCATCGGCCGCCGCCCGATGCTCGTGCTGACACTGATCACGATGGGCTTCTCGACCCTGGCCATCGGCTTCCTGCCGACCTACGACACGATCGGGGTCTGGGCGCCGGTCCTGCTCGTGCTCTTCCGCCTGATCCAAGGATTCGCCGCCGGCGGTGAATGGGGCGGCGCCGCGCTCTTCGGCATCGAGAACGCACCGCGACACCGCCGCGGGCTGTGGGGAAGCTTCACCAGCATGGGCATTGGCCTCGGCACGCTTCTGGGAGTCGGGGTCTTCGCCGCCACGAGCGCGATCGCCGGCGGTGATCTCGTGGAGTTCGCCTGGCGCGTGCCGTTCTGGCTGGGCGGGGCGCTCATCGTGATCGGGCTGATCGCCCGTCTCAACATGCCGCAGGAGGAGGCGGTCACAGCCGCCAAGCCGGACACGATCCCCTTCGTCGAGATGCTCAGAACACGACCGAAGCAGATCCTCTTGGTGCTCGGCGTGAGCTACGGCTACAACACCATCGCCTACATCGGTTTCACCTTCTTCCTCTCCTACCTGACCTCGATCGGCTACGACTCGACCCAGGCACTTCTCGGCCAGCTCTCCTACAGCGCCGTCCTGCTCCTGAGCGCGCCCCTGTTCGCCCTGCTCTCGGACGTCATCGGGCGCAAGAAGGTCATGATCCTCGGCGGTGTCGCGATGGCGATGTTCCTGTTCGCCTACTTCCCGATGGTCGGAACGTCCAGCATCGTCATGGCAACGATCGCCTTCGGTGTCACCGGGCTCATCACAGGCATCACGCAGGGGCCGATCCCCACGCTCTCCGGCGAGCAGTTCCCGGCCCGACTGCGATACAGCGCGATGTCGGCGGGATATCAGGTGGGTGCGGCGCTCGGCGGTGGGACCGCCTCGTTCATCGCGACGTGGCTGCTGGTCGCCACCGACAACCCGCTCTCCGTCGCCGTCTACGGGGCTTCGGTCATGCTGGTCCTGGTGCTCTGCTCGCTCGGGCTGCGCGAGACCTCGCACCTGTCCACCGAGGAGATCAACGCGGGATAGGCTGCGAAAACCGGGAGGTAACGCGATATGGACCAGGTACGGCTCGGCGACGTCGCGCTGCGCGCCGGAGTGTCCGCCACCACCGCCTCCCAGGTCTTCTCGGGAAAACGCCCGGTCTCGGTCGACGCCCGACGGCGTGTGCTGGAAGCGGCCTCCGAACTCGGATACCGGCCGAAGGGGCGTACCGGGACCATCGGGATCCTGGTGCGCCCGACCGAGGCGATCACCAGTTTCACCGCCGGGACGACGTCGTTCTCGACCATCACAGGAGCGGTGACCCTCGGGCTGCTGAACGCCGGGTACACGGTGTTCGTCGCGAGCTCGCTCAGCGAGCTCACCGCCCTCGCGGCACGGCTCGACGGCGCGGTCGTGCTGCACCCGAACTACGAGGACGAGACCCTGCGCGAACTGGAGTCCCGGCGGATCCCGGTCGTCGCCTTCGATCGCGATCCGTCCAGCTCCACGTTCGAGTGGTGGGTCGGCGTCAACTACTTCGCCTCTTTCATCAAGCTCATCCAGCACCTCCAGTCGACGGGAGCGGACATGATGGGCCTGATCGTCGGCGAGACCGACAACATGTACCGAAGGTCGATCCTGCAGGCCTACTCGACGCTCGCGGTCTCGTCCGGGAATCGGCAGCTGATCCGTGTCGCCGCCAACGATGATGGTGCCGAGGGCTCACGCGTCGTGGCGACGAGGCTGTTAGAGGCCCACCCCCGGTGCGATGCCGTGCTGACGTCGTCGAGCGTCTTCGCAGCCGGTGCGCTCGACGCCGCCCTCGGGATGGGACTCGCGGTGCCCGGCGACGTCAGGGTCGCCTGTGCCCTCGACGGCGCCGTGGCCGAGACGGCCACCGTCCCGATCACGAGTCTGCGCATCGACACGACCGCCATCGCCTCGCGGGTCGTCGGTGTGCTTGAGGACCGTTTGCGCGACAACGAACCGCCGACCGCGCACCAGACGATCCCGCTTGACCTGGTGGTGCGGCGCTCGACACAGCCGCCGGGCTGAACCAGGCCGAGGCCGAGGCCGCACCTTGCGGGAAGCACTCCAACCCTTGGTCCGGGGCATCCCCGCGGTGCGCTCACGCCAGGGATCCCGTAGGCGGCGTCCGGCCAAGCTCCACGGCGACAAGGCCTACCACTTCCGCGAGCGGCGCCGCTGACCGTGCGCGCGGCATCGGCGTGCGCATCGCCCGTGTTCTGATCTGCCATAAGCACCTGGCCAGGCACACCGACGACCTTTGAGATGAGCTCTTGGCGCCGGATCCTGCTCCGACGTTCCTCACCCCCGGACGTGGAGCCAGGGCGACGTGCCTCCAAGACGATGAGCGGAGAAAGGACGAAGGGCTTGTCCACAGCCTGTGGACAAGCCCTTCGCTTCGCCGCGCGGGTGGGTCGACTCAGGCGTCGACCCCGGCCCGGTCGGGCACCACGTCGCTGTGCTGGCCGACGCTGGCGGGGATCGTGTGGCGAGCCCGGCCCCTGTCGATCCCGAGGAACCGGTTCAGGTGGCCCTTCTTACCGACCACGAACCAGGCGATGGCCCCGAACAAGGGGAACCAGAGGATGAAGATCACCCACAGGAGCTTGCCCCCTGTCGAGGTGTCACCGTTGGCGAGGGTGGAGACGATCGCCGCGACGATCATCACCACGACCGCGAGGAACGCGAGTCCGATGAGGACGCCGGTGACCCCGCCCATCCAGACGACCGCCCGACCACTGGTGTCCGTCAGTTGGGCCAGTCGCTCCAACTGTGGTGTCTCCGACAGGTTCGTGATCATGACTCCCCCAAGCATGATGTGGCCAATCTACTACCCAGAGTAATAATCACGATCGTCGAGGAAGTACATTCCTTCGGTTACGGGCGTTTCCCCCTTGGGTCCCACGGGTTCCGATTCCGTGGTCCCCTCGCGGTCGGACCCCCTACTTTCCGGTAGCACCCCCCACCAGGCCTTTCCACTGCTTTACTGGTTGCCATGGGCGAGCTTCGGCGATCTGGCAGCAACATTTCGACCCTCCGACCCCCGACCGGCACCTCCGGGGAAACCGGCACCCTCGACCACCGAATCACGAGAACCCGCGCTCACCCGGGGACCCCCGTCCCAAGGGTCCGGTGAACGGTGGCCAGGCGACCCCGATACCTCTGGCTGGCCGAACAACTGCGCGCCCCCATCCTCAACGGGGAGATGAGCCCGGGAACCCGGTTGCCCTCCCGTACCCGTCTGGCCCGTTCCTACCGGGTCAGCGAGCAGATCTCCCGCACCGCGCTACGACTCCTGGTCACCGAGGGGCTCGTCGAGTCCAGACCCGGATCCGGTTACTTCGTTCGTGCCGTCCCCGAGGTGTTCCGGCTCTCCCGTACCGACGCCACCTCGGGTTCCGGGCTGGGCGGGCTGAGCCGGGAACGGGTCGGCACCGAGCAGGAACGCAGTTCGGGCCGGCTCACCGCCCGACTGCGGCTGCGTGACGGCGACCCGGTGTACCGGACCACCTCCCGCGGTCTGCACGGCGACCGCTCGGTCACCCTGCACCTCTCGTGGGAGCCGGCGGTCCTCACCGCCGGAACCCTGCGCACTCCTTTCGACGCCGCCGACGTAGGCCCCCTCGAACGGCTCGGTTCCGTGGGACATCCCGTCGACCGGGTCGTGGAGGAGGTCGGGATCCGCACCCTGCGTGACGCGGAGGCCGAACTGCTGGACATCCCGCCCGGGGTCCCGGTCCTCGTCGTGGAACGGACCCACTTCAGCGGTGATCGTCCGGTGGAGACCTCCGACCTCATCGGTTCCGCCGAACAGTGTCGACTTCTCTACAAATTGTCCTTGGGCCGAACCCGCGGCCTCCGGCCCCCGACCTGAGCCGGACACGGCGAAGGGCGGTGGCCCGTCTCTCCCGCAGGAGGGACGAACCACCGCCCTCAGGTCACACCCGACCGGCCTGGCATCCGGAACGGACACCCGGACCCGCCACGGATCAGGCCTGGATGAACTCCTTGGCCACGACCTCGGCGATCTGCGCGGTGTTCAGCGCGGCGCCCTTGCGCAGGTTGTCCCCGCACAGGAACAGGTCCAGCGACTTGGGGTCGTCGATCGACTGACGGATACGACCGACCCAGGTCGGGTCGGTGCCCACCACGTCGTTCGGGGTCGGGAACTCGCCCTTGGCGGGGTCGTCCAGGACCTCGACGCCCTCGGCGGCGCCCAGCAGCTTGCGGGCGTCGTCGGCGGCGACCTCGCTGTCGAAGGTCGCGTGCACGACCAACGAGTGCGTGGTGATCACCGGGACGCGGACACAGGTCGCGGAGACCTTCAGGTCCGCCAGACCCAGGATCTTGCGGGACTCGTTGCGGACCTTCAGCTCCTCGGAGGACCAGCCGTCGTCCTTGAGCGAGCCCGCCCACGGCACGACGTTGTAGGCCAGCGGCGCCGGGAACGGGCCGAGTTCGTCGACGGCCTCGCGCATGTCGCCGCCCTTGTCACCGAGGGTGCGGTCCGAACCGGCCTTGGCCATCTGGTCGCGCAGAACGTCGATGCCCTCCTGGCCGGCGCCGGAGGCGGCCTGGTAGGAGGAGACCACGAGTTCCTTGACGCCGTAGGTGCGGTGCAGGGCACCGATCGCCACGATCATCGAGAGGGTGGTGCAGTTCGGGTTGGAGATGATGCCGCGCGGACGGTTGCGGACCTGGTCCGAGTTGACCTCGGGCACCACCAGCGGGACGTCCGGGTCGAGCCGGAAGGCGCCGGAGTTGTCGACGGCGACCGCGCCGCGGGCGGCGGCGATCGGCGCCCACTCCTTGGACACCTCGTCCGGTACGTCGAACATGGCGACGTCGACGCCGTCGAAGACCTCGGGGGCCAGGGCCTGGACCACGACGTCCTCGCCGCGAACGCTCAGGACCTTACCGGCGCTGCGCGCGGAGGCGACCAGACGGATCTCGCCCCAGACGTTCTCGCGCCGGCTGAGGATCTCACGCATGACGGTGCCGACCGCGCCGGTCGCACCGACGAGGGCGAGGGTGGGAAGACGGTTGCTCATCGGCCGGTACCTCCGTAGACGACAGCTTCGACCTGGTCGGCGTCGAGCTGGAACTCACTGTGCGCGGCCTGGACCGCGGCGTCGACCTGGTCCTCTTCGACGATGACCGAGATACGGATCTCCGAGGTGGAGATCATCTCGACGTTGGTGCCGGAAGTGGCGATGGAGTCGAAGAAGCGGGCGGTCACACCCGGGTAGGAGCGCATGCCGGCGCCGATCAGCGAGACCTTGCCGATCTTGTCGTCGTAGCGCAGGGAGTCGTAGCCGACCTTGTCCTGGACCTTCTTCAAGGAGTCGACGGCCTGCTTGCCGGAGTCCTTGGGAACGGTGAAGGAGATGTCGGTGCGCGAGGTGGAGACCGCCGACACGTTCTGCACGATCATGTCGATGTTGATCTCGGCGTCGGCGAGCGCCTTGAAGATCGTCGCGGCCTCACCGACCTTGTCGGGGACGCCTACGACGGTGATCTTGGCTTCGCTCCGGTCGAAAGAGACCCCGGAGATGATCGGCTGTTCCATGCCTTCGCTTTCCTCGACTTCCGAAACGATCCACGTGCCGGGCTTCTGGCTGAACGACGAGCGGACGTGCAAGGGGATGTTGAACTGGCGCGCGTACTCGACGCAGCGCAGGTGCAGGATCTTGGTGCCACTGGCGGCCATCTCCAGCATCTCCTCGTAGGAGATCTGCGGGATGCGCTGCGCGGTGGGCACGACACGGGGGTCGGCGGTGAACACGCCGTCCACGTCGCTGTAGATCTCGCAGGCGTCGGCGTTGAGCGCACCCGCGAGAGCGACGGCGGTGGTGTCCGAACCGCCACGACCCAGAGACGTGATGTCCTTCGTGTCCTGGGAGACGCCTTGGAAACCCGCGACGATGCAGATCGCACCCTCGCCGACGGCTTCCTGGATACGCCCGGGAGTCACGTCGATGATCTTGGCGTTGCCGTGCAACGACGTGGTGATGACTCCGGCCTGGGAACCGGTGAAGGAACGAGCCTCGTACCCGAGGTTCTCGATGGCCATGGCCACGAGTGCCATGGACATGCGCTCACCCGCGGTGACGAGCATGTCGAGCTCGCGGGCGGGCGGCATCGGGGAGACCTGTTCGGCCAGGTCCAGCAGTTCGTCGGTCGTGTCGCCCATAGCGGAGACGACGACCACGACGTCATGTCCCGCCTTTTTCTGAGCCACGATCCTTTGGGCTACTCGCTTGATGGCTTCCGCGTCGGCCACGGAAGACCCACCGTACTTCTGCACGATTAGGGCCACGATCGATGCTCCTGAGGAGTTGGGATCAAGACAATTCACAAGGGAGTGTAGTCAGTGACGCCTCGCCGCACCCGTTCCGACCTGCGGTGGGAGGGCGTGGCGTCTTGACACACCAGCGCTCGGGCCTACCCGCTCGAACGGAGGTTACTCATATTTCGTCCCCATTACGGGCGAATGTGAGCTAGAACTCCAGGCTTCTGCGGCCTTCGAAGGCACGACCCAAAGTGACCTCGTCGGCGTACTCAAGGTCGCCGCCGACGGGCAGACCGCTGGCCAGGCGGGTGACTTTCAGCCCCATGGGTTTGACCAACCGCGCCAGGTAGGTCGCGGTGGCCTCCCCTTCCAGATTGGGGTCGGTCGCCAGGATCAGCTCGGTCACCTGGCCGTCGGCCAGACGGGTCATGAGCTCCTTGACGCGCAGGTCGTCCGGTCCCACGCCCTCGATGGGGCTGATGGCGCCGCCGAGCACGTGGTAGCGGCCCCGGAACTCCCGGGTGCGCTCGATGGCGACGACGTCCTTGGACTCCTCCACGACACAGATGATCGCGGTTTCGCGGCGGGTGTCACGGCAGATTCGGCACTCGGTCTCTTCGGCGACGTTGCCGCAGATGGAGCAGAAGCGGACCCGCTCCTTGACCTCGACGAGCGCGTTGACCAGGCGCTTGACGTCCGCGTGTTCGGCGGACAGGAGGTGGAAGGCGATGCGTTGCGCGCTTTTCGGACCGACGCCGGGCAGCCGCCCGAGCTCGTCGATCAGATTCTGAACCGCGCCTTCGTACATGCCTACCCACTCGGTCGGAACCGGGATCGACCCGGCGGGGCCGTTGTCGCCCCTTGTGATCCCCCACCGTATCGGGGGCCGGTGACCTCTTCGGACAAGGGACCGGCGAAGCAGAGGCGGTGTCCCGGCCTCGCCGCCCCGGCCCTGTCACCGGGACGGCGCCGTCTCCTCAAGCCTTCCGGCAAGGACTCGGCCCGTCCGGAAGGAAACCTTAGAAGCCGGGGAGACCGGGGATCCCGCCGCCTCCGGGCATGCCCTCGGTCAGCGGACCCATCTTCTCCTGCTGGAGGCGCTCGACCTGCGCCTCGGCGTCGCGGATGGCCGCCAGGACCAGGTCCGCGATGGTCTGGGAGGTCTCCTCCGCGTCGGTGGGGTCGACGGCCTTGGGGTCGACGGTGATGTCCTCGACCTGTCCGCGTCCGCTCAGCTTGACCTTGACCAGGCCACCACCGGAGGTGCCCTCGACCTCGGCCTCCTCCAGGGCCTGCTGAGCCTCCACAAGCTGCTGTTGCATCTGCTGGGCCTGCTGGAGCAGGGCCTGCATGTCCATTCCGCCAGGGTTCACGGCCGTCTCCTCGCCGCACTCGAGGTGCTGGGTCTCTTTCCGGATGTCACTTGTCTGTGAGGGTAGTCGGTACATCCGGTGCCGTTCGCGCTCCGTTCGACGAGCCGGTCGAGAGGCTCGGGCCCCGGTTCGTCACGGGGAGGACTTGGTCGCACCGTTGACCCGATTTCACCAGCGAAAAGACCGAAGAGAGCGGCGGGGAACGGCCTCGGTTGACATGATGGCGACGGGGTCTCTCGACCCCTTCGGTGTCCTTCGACACCACATCCGACCAGCGACGACCAGGGGACTGAGGACGTGTTGACCGCAAGGGAGCGCAACTCGGCACTGATCGAGGCGATAATCGCGGACGGCACGCTGAGGGACGCCGCCCTCGTGGAGGCGTTCCGCGCCGTGCCCCGCCACCTGTTCATCCCGGAGACGGGCGCGGTGACCGCGCGCGGCGGCACGCTGAGCGCCGAGGGGAACCCGGACCGCTGGTTGGCCGCCGTCTACACGGACAACGCCATCGTCACCCGCTTGGAGGGACCCGAGGTCCCTCGGCAACGAGGATCTCGACAGGGTTCGGCCACCTCGTGCAGCTCGGCACCGACCGTGCTCGCTCGGATGCTGGAGCTGGCCGATCTCGCCAACGGCCAGCGAGTGCTGGAGGTGGGCACGGGAACGGGTTGGAACACGGCGTTGCTCGCCCACCGGCTGGGCGACCGGGCCGTGACCTCGTTGGAGATCGACGACCGTCTGCTGGGCGCGGCCCGGCGGGCACTGCACGACACCGGATTGTCCCCCGCCACCCATCTGGCGGACGGCCATTCCGGGCACCCGGACGGCGCGCCGTACGACCGGATCATCAGTGTCTGCGGGGTGCGCCGGGTGCCGGGTGCCTGGTTGGAACAGCTGGTCGAGGGCGGGTCGATCGTGTGCCCGTGGGGCCTGTTGGAGAGCGCGGGAGTGCTCATGCGCCTCGAACGTCGAGCCGGGGGCGCCGCGCTGGGCCGATTCCACGGAGGCGTGGGGTTCGTGGCGCTGCGCGCCCCGGGGTCCTCGTCACCGCCGGTACGCGACGCCGGGCAACAGCCCGACGAGTACCGCCTCACCCAGGAGGACCCGGTATCGCCCCTGTTGACCTTCGCGTCCGCGTTCGCCCTGTCGGTGATGGTGCCGGACTGGCGGATGCGACGGCGCTGGATCGGTACCGGATCGGGCCTGTGGCTGTGCGACCGCAGGGGTGATTCCTGGGTGCGGATCTACCCCTACGGCACTTCGTGGATGGTCGAGCAGGGCGGCCCGCGCAGCATCTGGGACGAGTTCGAGGACGCCTTGAGGCTCTGGACCGATCTGGGCCGGCCGGAGCCGGACCGGTTCGGGTTGGCCGTGGGTCCCGACGGTGGTCAGCGGTTGTGGCTGGACGACCCCGACGGACGATCCTGGCCGGTGGGTTCACCGATCTGAGGTATCGCTCCTCGGGTCGGTGTTCTTCTCCCGGAACCTGCGCAGCAGTTCCTCCTTGCGCTCACGGGCGTCCCCCGTCGGTCCGCCCTTGTCCCCCGCCTTGCCACCGCGCAGAGTGGAACGGGCGACGGTGGTGCGTTGCCCGCCCATGCCGAGCATGTTGTTGTTCTTCGCCACGGGGTCCTCCTATTCGACTAGAGCGAGACACTACGTCTCGCCAAACGGACTCACGCTTGATCATAGCGACGTCAATACGAGACGTCTCGTCATTTTTGAGCCACTACCTTGGAACCATGGCAGACAACACCGCCGAACAGACCCGACGCACACCGGACCCCCGCCGGCGCAGCCAACGCGCGCGCAACGCCATCCTCGACGCCGCCGCCGAGATCCTGGGCGAGATCGGCTACGCCAGGCTGACGATGGAGGCCATCGCCTCTCGCGCCCGGGTCGGTAAACAGACCATCTACCGGTGGTGGCCATCCAAGGCCGCCGTGGTCTTCGACGTGTTCACCCGGCTCACCGGTTCGGAGGCCGGTGAACCCCTACCCGACACCGGGGACCTGGCCGCCGACCTCAAGACCGTCCTTCGGGCGACCGCCGACGAGTTCGTCGACCCCACGATGGACCGCACCACCCGGGCCTTCACCGCGGAGATCCAGAACGACGAAGAGTTCGCCCGCGCCGTCTACGAACACCTGACCAGGCCCAACATCGAGGCTTTCCGGAATCGACTGCGATCCGCGCGGGACTCCGGCCAGATCCGTACCGACGTCGACCTGGACCTGGCCGTGGAGATGTTCAACGGCCCGTTCCAGCACCGGTGGCTACTGCGCACCGGACCGATCGACCACTCCTACACCGACACCCTGGTCGACACGGTCCTGCGCGCGTTGCGGCCCTGAAACTCCGCCGAGGAGACACCCCCGCCGGCGGCACACGGCTCACAGTTGTCCGGGTGCCTCGTGCTCGATCTCCTCGATCAGCTTGCCGCCGAGCTCGGTCTCGATGAGGGCGGTACCGCCACCGGAACCACCGTTGGACGTTGCGTCCTGCCGCGAGCCACCCGCCGAAGGAGCGTTGTTCGTGGACGCGCCATCGTCGGGCGCGGCCGGCGACGTCCCCGGAACGGACGTCTTCGCGGGGCTCGCGTCCCGACCCCCCGGGGCGTTTCCACCCTGGACACCACCACCGCGGGTCGGCGCCGCGACCCCGTAGTCCTCCGGCGGCGGAGCGGCGGCGTCCTCATAGGGGTCCGGCGGTGGCTCCGGACGGTCGCTGAGCAACCGTTCCGGTGGCGAACCCGCGGGTCGCGCCGGTTCCGGAGCCGGTTCGGGCGAGGCAGGCGCGGCGGCCTGGGGCTCGGACCGTCGCGGTGGGGCGTCCCACCCGGCGGGTTCGGCCGGTCGCGGCGCGGGCTGCGATCGCTGGGTCTGCGCGCCACCACTCGTTCCCGAAGGTGCCACGCGCACCTCGATGCCCAACACCTGCTGGATCGCCCCGGCCACGACCTTGTCGCTACCGGTGTTGGTGAAGCCCTTGGCCTCGTTGGGCTTGTTGAAGCCGAGCAGCACGGTGTTGCCCTCGACCCCGATCGGCTGTACGTCACCGCCGTGCAGCATCATCCACGTGAACCGGCGACGGCCCTTGACGGCTTCCATGATCTGGTGCCAGGCACCCTGGAGCCGGCCCAGGTCCAAGGGACCACCGCCACCGGCGGGCGCGCTCTGCTGCGGCGCCGCCTGAGGACGGGAGGGCGCGGGCGCGTCCCAGCCCGAGGGCTCGTTCCGTCCGCTCGGGCTCGGAGTCGGTTCGGCGGGTCGGGAGGGTTCGGGCCGTGCGGGCTGCGGAGCCGGGGGCCGCTGCACCGGAGCCGGGGCCGGGTCGGGTGCGGGGGGCGCGGCTTGCGCGGGGGCCTGGGCCATCGGTGCCGCGGGCACCTGCGGCCCGGAAGCCGCCGGGGCGACCGCCCCGGACGCCAGCCGGCGCTCCATCTGCTCCAGCCTGGCCAGCAGCGCGGTCTGGTCACCGTCGGTGGCGGGCAGCAGGATCCGCGAACACAACAGCTCCAAGAGCAGGCGCGGCGCGGTGGCGCCCCGCATCTCCGTGAGCCCCTGGTTGAGGACCTCCGCGGCCCGGGACAGTTCCGCCGGCCCCAGCCGCGCGGCCTGCTCCTTCATCTGGTCCACCGACTGCGGAGAGACGTTGACCAGGCCCTTGTCGATGGCGTCCGGAACCGCGGCGAGCACCACCAGGTCACGGAAGCGCTCCAGCAGGTCCGTGGTGAAACGGCGCGGATCGTGACCGCCCTCGACCACCCGGTCCACCAGACCGAACACGGCCGCGCCATCACGCGATCCCAGGAAATCGACCATCTCGCCGAGCAGGCTGGAGTCGGTGTAGCCCAGCAGGGAGACGGCACCCTCACGGGTGATACCACCCTCGTCCGAACCGGCGATCAGCTGGTCCAGGACGGAAAGGGTGTCACGCGCCGAACCCGCGCCCGCGCGCACCACGAGCGGAAGGGCGGCCGGGTCGTAGGAGACCTCCTCCTGCTTGAGGAGGTCCTCCATGAGCTCCTTGAGGGTGCTCGGCGGGATGAGCCGGAAGGGGTAGTGGTGGGTCCGCGAACGGATCGTCCCGATGACCTTCTCGGGCTCGGTGGTAGCGAACACGAACTTCAGGTGCGGCGGGGGCTCCTCGACGAGTTTGAGCAGCGCGTTGAAACCCTCGCGGGTCACCATGTGCGCCTCGTCGATGATGTAGATCTTGTAGCGCGATTTCACCGGCGCGAAGAAAGCCCGTTCGCGCAGGTCACGAGCGTCGTCGACACCACCGTGGGAGGCGGCGTCGATCTCGATCACGTCGAGGCTGCCGCCGCCGTCGGGGGCGAGCCCCACGCAAGAGTCACAGGTTCCGCAGGGATCCGGGGTCGGTCCCTGCTCACAGTTGAGCGAGCGCGCGAGGATGCGCGCGCTGGTGGTCTTGCCGCAGCCGCGCGGTCCACTGAAGAGGTAGGCGTGGTTGATACGTCCGCTCCGCAGCGCCTGGCGCAACGGGTCGGTCACGTGCTCCTGGCCGCGCACCTCACCGAACGTCGCGGGACGGTACTTGCGGTACAGCGCGATGCTCACGGTGTGATCACTCCCCTGGTCCCTGCCACGGTCCCATTCAACCCTCTGGGAGTGACAACTCGCGCCGGGTCGGGGAAACCGGGAGGGGCTGATCCGGGGCGGGTACCCCCGAGAACAAGAAAGGACCCCCCGCGCACCCGCCAGAGCCTACTTATCCTTGCTGCCTTCCGGCCCTGGGGAGGTTCATAGGATGACGCCGCACGAGGGGTCTGCCCCAGAGTGTATCCGACGCCGGCACTGCTCCGGCAACCCTCGTCGCTCCGAGTTCCGCCGGGTCGAGCCCGTTCGAACCACTCCCGCGAAGCCTGTACAGTTGCTCTCGGAGGATTCGCCTAGTGGCCTAGGGCGCACGCTTGGAAAGCGTGTTGGGTGCAAGCCCTCAGGGGTTCGAATCCCCTATCCTCCGCCGAGCGGCCCGTTCTGGTCGACGACTCACGTCGTCTTCCCGGACGGGCCGTAATGCTTTCCCAAGGGGACGACCCCCTGAAACCCCCGACGGCCCACCAGGGCGAACGGAAGGCCCCGATCGCACAGCGGTCGGGGCCTTCGTCGTTTCCGGGAGCCGGACGGTCACGGGCGGGGGATGTTGCGGAGGTTGGAGCGGGCCAGGTCGATCATGGCCCCGACCCCGCCTTGGAGGACCGTTCGTCCCGCCGAAAGGGCGAACCCGGTGATCTGGTCGGCGGTGATCCGCGAGGGCACCGACAACGCGTTCGGGTCGGTGATCACGTCCACCAGCACCGGCCCATCGGCCGACAGGGCCTCGTCCAGCGCCTGACGCACCTTCCGGGGGTCCTCCACCCTGATCGACGGCATGCCCACGGCCTTGGCCACCGCGGCGTAGTCCACCGGCGGATGGTCGGTCTGGAACGCCGGCATGCCGTCCACCATCATCTCCAGGCGGACCATACCGAGCGAGGAGTTGTTGAACACCACCGTCGTGATCGGCAGACCGTGCTGCTGGACGGTGATCAGCTCACCGAGGAGCATGCTCAGGCCGCCGTCCCCGGACATGGAGACGATCCGGCGCCCCGGCGCCGCGTACGCGGCGCCGATCGCGTGCGGCAGGGCGTTGGCCATGGTCCCGTGGGTGAAGGAACCGATCACCCGCCGCCTGCCGTTCGGGGTGACGTACCGGGCCGCCCACACGTTGTTCATGCCGGTGTCGACGGTGAACACGGCGTCGTCCGGCGCGGCCGCGTCCAGGTGTCGGGCCACGTACTCGGGGTGGATCGGGGTGTGGTCCTCGATGTCCTTCGTGTAGGCGTCCACCACCCGGGTCAGGGCGCGTTCGTGCCGGCGGAGCATCTCGTCGAGGAAGCGCACGTCGTTCTTGGCGCGGAGCACAGGCCGCAGGGCGCGCAGGGTGGCGGCGACGTCGCCCTGCACCCCCAGTTTCAGGGGGACGCGACGGCCCAGTCGGCGCGGGTCGTGGTCCACCTGGACGACGTTCTTCTTGGGCAGGAAGTCGTCGTAGGGGAAGTCGCAGCCCAGCAGGACGGTGAGATCGGCCTCCTGGAGGGCGTCGTAGCAGGCCCCGTAGCCGAGCAGGCCGATCATGCCGACGTCGTGGGGGTTGTCGTACTGGATCCATTCCTTGCCGCGCAGGGTGTGCCCGACCGGGGCCTTGATCTTCTCGGCGAGCTGGATGACCTCCTCGTGCGCGTCCCTGACCCCGGCCCCGCAGAACAGGGCGACCTTGTCGGCCTCGTTGATCCGCCGGGCGAGCTCGCGCACGTCGTCCTCACCGGGCCACGCGGTGGCACGCCCGGCGGTGACGGGGGTGTCGTCGGCGGGCCCGCTCGCCTTCCGCCCGGCGATGTCCCCGGGCAGGACGAGGACGGCCACACCGGGGGTACCGAGGGCGTGTTGGACGGCCACGCGCGCCAGGCGGGGCATCTGTTCCGGGTGGGAGACGAGTTCGCGGAACTCGGTGACGTCGGCGAAGAGCCGTTCGGGGTGGGTCTCCTGGAAGAAGCCGGTGCCGATCTGCCGGGAGGGGATGTGCGAGGCGAGGGCCAGCACGGGCGCCCCGCTGCGTTGGGCGTCGTAGAGACCCTGGATCAGGTGGGTGTTGCCGGGACCGCAGGATCCCGCGCACACCGCGAGCCGGCCGTCGATCTGTGCCTCCGCGGCGGCGGCGAAGGCCGCGGTCTCCTCGTTGCGGACATGGACCCATTCGATGCCGTCGATGTCGCGGATCGCGTCCACCACCGGGTTGAGGCTGTCCCCCACCACCCCGTGGATCCGGGTGACCCCGGCGGCGATCAGGGTGCGTACGAGCTGTTCGGCGACGGTGTTCCTGCTCAAGACGGACCTCCAGGGACAGAGTGTGGCGCGGGCGACGGGCCCCCGCTCCAACGCTAGGAACGCCCTACCCGGATCACCCGTATCGCCACACCACGATGTTCGTCCCGCTCCTCGTCACCCGGACCCCGCGAGGCGGATCGGCGCCGACGGGGGTAGCTTTCCGGGGGACCGAGGAAAGGGGACCGGGTATGTGGTGGGACGGGGATCTGCGTTATGTCGCCCTCGGCGACAGCCAGACCGAGGGTGTCGGCGACGGTGACGAGAGCAGCGGTTTTCGGGGATACGCCGACCGATTCGCCGAGCACATGGTGGCCGCCGGGGCCCGGGTCGAGTACGCCAACCTGGCGGTACGTGGGCGTTTGGCCGGGCAGGTGCACGCCGAACAGCTGGAACCCGCGCTGCGGTTGCGCCCGGACGTCGCGACCGTCTTCGCCGGGGTCAACGACCTGATCCGCCCCGGGTACGACCCCGACGTCGTGATCGGCCACCTGGAGACGATGTTCGCCGAGCTGACCGGTGCGGGGGCCAAGGTGGCCACGCTGACCTTTCCGAACATCACGAAGATCGCGCCCTTGACCAGACCGCTGCTGCCACGGGTCCTGGACTTCAACGCCCGGGTTCGCGCGGCCGCCGCCCGCCACGACGTCGCGGTGGCCGACTGCTTCGGCCACGCGGTCGCCACGGACCGCCGTCTGTGGGCCCCGGACCGGTTGCACTGTTCCTCGGAGGGGCATCGAAGGATCGCCGGTGCGGTGGCCCACGCGATGGAGCTGCCGGGCGCGGACATCTCCTGGGCCGATCCGCTGCCTCCGTTGCCCACTCCCGCCGCCGTGACCCGGGTCTACGACGAGCTCACCTGGCTGGGTTCGTTCCTGGGCCCTTGGGTGGCGCGCCGTATCCGCGGTCGTTCCTCCGGTGATGGTCGTGTGGCCAAGCGTCCCGAGCTCATCCCGCTGGTCCCCTGACCGACACGGTCGAGGTTCCCGTCCTTCTCGGGGGCGGAGCCTCGATCCCTTGTGCAACTTGTTGCATAATGAGGGGGAGGTCGGCCGGACACCGACCGAGAGGCACCGCGCGAGGAGAGACCATGAGCGACTACCCCCACCTTCTGGAACCCCTGGACCTGGGCTTCACCACCCTCAAGAACCGCGTGATCATGGGCTCCATGCACGTCGGTCTGGAGGAGGCCCCCAACGGCTTCGAGAGGATGGCCGCCTTCTACGCCGAACGCGCCCGCGGCGGCGTCGGCCTGATCGTCACCGGCGGCATCGCCCCCAACCCCGAGGGCGCCACCTACACCGGCAGCGCCAAGCTCACCGATGACGAAGAGGTCGCCGAGCACCGCCTCATCACCGAGGCCGTGCACCGCGACGGCGGCCGGATCGCCATGCAGATCCTGCACACCGGCCGCTACGCCTTCAGCGAGGACTCGGTCTCCGCCAGCGCGATCCAGGCGCCGATCAACCCCTTCGTGCCGCACGCCCTCACCGACGAGGAGGTCGAGCGCACCATCGAGGACTTCGCCCGCTGCGCCGAGCTCGCCCGGCGGGCCGGGTACGACGGCGTCGAGATCATGGGCTCCGAGGGCTACCTCATCAACCAGTTCATCGCCCCCGCCACCAACAAGCGCGAGGATCGCTGGGGCGGCTCCTTCGAGAACCGCGTCCGCCTGCCCCTGGAGATCCTCCGCCGGGTCCGCGAGCGCGTGGGCACCGACTTCATCGTCATCTACCGCCTGTCCATGCTGGACCTGATCCCCGACGGATCCACCTTCGACGAGGTCGTCGAACTCGGCCGCAGGGTGGAGGCCGCCGGCGCCGACATCATCAACACGGGCATCGGCTGGCACGAGGCCCGCGTACCCACCATCGCCACCTCCGTGCCGCGCGGCGCCTACACCTGGATCACCGAGCGACTCAAGAAGGAACTGTCCGTCCCCCTGGTGGCGGTCAACCGCATCAACACCCCCGAGGTCGCCGAGCGCATCATCGCCGACGGCCAGGCCGACATGGTCTCCCTCGCCCGCCCGATGCTGGCCGACGCCGACTTCGTCGCCAAGGCCGCCGCCGGCGCCCCCGAGGAGATCAACACCTGCATCGGCTGCAACCAGGCCTGTCTGGACCACACGTTCAGCCTCAAGATCACCTCCTGCCTGGTGAACCCGCGAGCCTGCCACGAGACCGAACTCGTACTCTCGCCCACCAAGGTCCGCAAGAACGTCGCCGTGGTCGGCGCGGGCCCCGCCGGGCTCGCCTTCTCCGTCTCCGCCGCGAGCGTCGGACACACCGTCACCCTGTTCGACGCGGCCGCCCGGATCGGCGGACAGCTCAACATGGCCCGCCGCGTGCCCGGTAAGGAGGAGTTCGACGAGACCCTCCGCTACTACCGCGTGCAGCTCGACAAGCACGGCGTGGACGTACGCCTGAACACCCCGGTCGCCGCCGCCGACCTGGCGGGCTACGACGAGGTCGTCGTCGCGACCGGTGTCTCCCCGCGCACCCCCGAGATCCCGGGTGTCGACCACCCCAGCGTGGTCGGCTACGTGGACGTGCTGCGCGGCGGCGCGGAGGTCGGCGAGAAGGTCGCCATCATCGGCGCCGGCGGCATCGGCTTCGACGTCGCCGAGTTCCTCACCGACACCGGTGAGGAGGCGAGCCAGGACGCCGAGGCCTTCTTCCGCCAGTGGGGCGTGGACCTCGACTACAAGGAGCGCGGCGGCCTGCGCGCCCCCGAACGCGTCGCCCCGCCCCGCAGGGTCCACCTGCTCCAGCGCAAGACCACCAAGGTCGGCAAGGGCCTGGGCAAGACCACCGGGTGGATCCACCGTCTGGAACTGCGCCACCGCGGCGTGGAGATGGTCTCCGGAGCCGAGTACCGCCGCATCGACGACGACGGCCTGCACCTGACCGTGGACGGCGAGGAACGTGTGCTCGACGTCGACACCGTGGTGCTGTGCTCCGGTCAGGACCCGCGCCGGGACCTCGCCGACGAGCTCACCGCCGCCGGGCGGACCGTGCACGTGATCGGTGGCGCCGACGTGGCCGCCGAGCTCGACGCCAAGCGCGCCATCAAGCAGGGCACCGAACTCGCCGCCTCCCTGTGATCCCCCGTGGCCGCGGACCCGACCGGTCCGCGCGTCCGATGCCGTCGGGGGTGTGGTGTCGCGTTCACCGGTGGGCCGGTCCACGG